>CAZYMK010000279.1:0-4401 GCA_964648885.1 uncultured Geobacter sp.
ATCCATTGCTGCAGTGCAGCCAACAGCTGCCGTGGCTCGATCGGCTTGGTGATAAAATCGTTCATACCTGCAGCCAGACAGAGATCACGATCCTGCTGCTGTGCATTGGCAGTCATGGCCACCACCGGCATCCCTGCCAGCAACCGGTTTTTTCTGATCTCGATGGTGGCGGTCACCCCATCCATCACCGGCATCTGCATATCCATCAGCACCAGATCGTAGGTCTGCTGCTTAAGTTTTTCCAGGGCTTCCTGCCCATTATCAGCCGTATCCACCAGCAGACCGGCATCGGTCAGCAGATCAACGGCTACTTCCTGATTGATCTTGTTATCTTCCACCAGCAGGATTGTGGCGCCATGGAGTGCCGGCAGCCCTTCTTCACCCTGCGGCAGCACAGCTGATCTGCCGGACAGGGGTGAGCGTTCTCCACGCAAGATGCCGATAACCGTGTCAAACAGCAATGAAGGTATGACCGGTTTGTTCAGCACATCATCGATGCAGCCCTCCACCCCGGTAATCTGATCAAGCAGTTCATCACGACCGAATGCCGTTACCAGAATAATACGGGGGTGCGGCTTCAGCCCCAACGCACTGATCCGGCGAGCCGTTTCTATGCCGTCCATCTCCGGCATCTGCCAATCAAGCAGCACCAGCCGGTAGGGCTGACCCTGAGCTGCGGCCCGTTTCAGTTCATCCAGGGCCTGAAAGCCGGAGGCAGCTTCCCCCACCTTGAAGGTCATGCTCCCCAGCATGGCGCGTAACGCCATACGGGCACTGTCATGGTCATCCACCACCAGCACCGGGCAGCCGCGCAGATCGGTGGTCGGCAGAAGCTGTTTCTTCTGCTCGGCAGCGATACCGAGTTTAATGGTAAACCAGAAGGTGCTTCCCTGACCGGCGGCACTTGTCACGCCGACACTACCCCCCATCAGTTCGGCTAAACGTTTGCATATAGCCAGGCCCAGACCGGTGCCGCCGTATTTGCGGGTGGTTGACATGTCTGCCTGCTGGAAGCTCTGAAACAGGTGCTGCAGCTGTTCTTCATCAAGCCCGATGCCGGTATCACGTACCTCAAAACAGAGCAGCACCTGCTCTGCAGTCTGCTCCCTGACCCTGACTGCAATCTGTATCTCACCCTGGTCGGTAAACTTGAGCGCATTGGAGCCGTAATTAAGCAGGATCTGGCTGATGCGCAACGCATCTCCGATCAGTCTGTCCGGCACACCGGGTTCAACATCCATCAGCAACTCAAGCCCTTTGGCAGCGGCTTTTTCACCCAGCTGCCCCGCCACCTTGTCCAGCAGCTGTTCAAGATCAAATTCAGCCTGTTCAACCGAGAGTTTTCCAGCCTCGATCTTGGAGAAGTCCAGGATGTCGTTAATGATCCTCAGCAGGTGGCGACTTGAGTCAAGGGTCTTGTTCAGGTAATCACGCTGGCGAGGGCCCAGCTCAGTCCTCAGCATCAGATGCAGCATGCCGATGATGGCGTTCATCGGCGTGCGGATCTCATGGCTCATGTTAGCCAGAAAGCTGGCCTTGACCTGAGCGGCCGCTTCAGCAATCCCCTTGGCGGTGCGTAATGAATCTGCCATGGCGGTCAGCTCGGCGGTCCGTTCTTCAACACGCTGCTCAAGGTTTTTACGGTACTCGGCCAGCTGGAGATCGGCCTGTTTCCGCTCGCCGATATCACGGCTGACACCGATCAAACCGGCAAAGGTGCCGTCTGCATGGTAGAGAGCATCGGCACGCACTTCGCTCCAGAAGGTTGTGCCGTCATTGCAGCGTTGCTCAAGTTCGCCCAAAAAGCTCTCCACCGGCTGGCCGGCTGCCGCGTTGGCAAAGGCCTGCTGCAGGTAGCTCTGGGCAATAGGTAACGAATCAGGTGCCAGCACCTGTTCCAGTGTCTGCTGCATGGCTTCCGATGCCGGGTATCCCCGTTGCCTGATCACTGAAGGGCTGACATAACGAAACCTGCCGTCAGGGGCGATCACCCAGATCACATCAATCACATTTTCTGCAAGCAGGCGATACTGTTCTTCTTGAACCTGCAGTTCGTCGGTCTTGCGCCGCACTGCCGCACGCATGGTGCGCAGCCAGAGCAGCAGCAGTAGCGAGATCAAAAGCAGTGTTGCCAGGGCTGCGCCACCGTACCGAATGTACGATGTGTAATCGACTGCAGGTCTGGGCAGCCATTTTTCAAGCAGGGCCGCATCTTCCTCCGGGGTAATCAGGGCTGCCCCCTGCTCTACAAGGTGCAGGTCTGTGCGGTTTCCCTTACGTACTGCACGGTGGAACTGCCCCTGATACAGCTGAAACGATTTTCTGAAGAGTTTCTGGGCGCTTTTGAGGTAGAGGTAATAGTTTGCCGGATACTCATCCAGGCAGAACAGCTTGACCTCTTCAGCCAGCGCCCCATCCACCAGAGCAGTGTAGTTGGGGTACTCGCGCAGGCTGGTGATACCTTCTTTATGCAGCATGTCGATGCAGGCATCACCGGACATAACCCCGATCTGGAAGCCACGCAGGCTCTTTAAGTCATGGATGCCGGTTATGGAGAGATGGTTGTAGATGGCAACGGGCAGATCAATGTAGGGGGCGCTGAAGTCGTAGAGCGGTTCCCGGGGCGAGGTACGGAAGATATTGTCGATCACGTCGGCCTCGCCACGGCCGATAATCCGTTGGGCTTCGGCCCAGTTGATGGCGTTCAGATCAACCTTTACCCCGGTCTTTTTTTCCCAGAGTGCCCACCAGTCAGCATTATAACCCACGGCCCGCCCGGCCGGATCGCGGAACAGAAACGGGGGATAATTATCATCGCCAACCACCCGCAGTACCCGCTGCGTCTCTTGCTGCGCAGCGGCCCGGGGTACTGCGAACCACAGCAGACAGGACAGCAGCACCAGGCTGATGATACTGCAGCGCTGGATGGCATGACGAACATACTTCATGGTTAGGTAACCTCATCTATCCGGAAAATAACAGTTCACACAACGACGCGACGACGCTTCCCGCGCACCATACTCACACACACACATGCGGCAGACCGGGCATCAGACAGACGCCGTCACTGAGGGCAGCTCATGGCCTGTTTCAGCAGCAAAGCGTGCATACTCTTCCTGCAACTGCGGCAGCAGGGCCTGCATGGCAACCAGATCACCGGCTAGAGCTGCCTTTTCAAGGCGTGTGGCCACGGCACGCAGCGCCTCTGCACCGATGTTGGCCGAGGCGCCTTTGAAGGTGTGGGACTGGGTGATCAGTTCCTGCCGGTTGTCACCAAAGAACAACAGCTCATCCAGGGTGAGGAGAATGGATGGCATGGTGCTGTGGTAGGTATCCAGCAGGAGCTGCAGTGTCTCTTCATCATCCCCCAGGCGCCGCAGGGTTGCGGCCCGATCAAAGACCGGCAGCACCGTCGGGGCGCTTTCGGCAGGGATTTCTGCAGGACGGACGGGCTGCGCTGGTGAAGCGTACGGTTGTCCGCTTTCATCGCTCAGGCTCTGGGCGCACTGCAGCAGTATTTCCCGCAGCTGCAGACCGCTGACCGGTTTGGTGATATAGGCGTGGATGCCTATTGCAGCGGCCTTATGCAGGTAGAGCGGTTCATCATAGGCACTTACCGCAATAATTATGACCGACGGATCCTCGTCAAGGACCATCTCTGCCATGGTCAGTCCATCCATGTCCGGCATCTGCAGGTCGGTCAGCACGATTTTGGGACGATGCCGACGGAACAGTGCCAGACCCTGCTGACCATTCTCGGCAACCAGCAACGTCCCTACCAGTCGCTTCAGAAACTCAGTCACCATGGTGAGGGTGAATGGATCGTCTTCAACCAGGAGGATGGTCTGCTGTTTGAGAAAAGCCTGATGCTGGTCTGCGTATCCACTCATGATGGCACTCCTGCCAAAAGCCTGCTGATACTGTAGTGTACCACTGAATCGGGAATTGTCACCCGGCAGGAGTATCTCATCAGCAGAGCTGGTGCCGTGCAGCATAGCGGTAGAGCTCTATGTTGTTTCTGAAACCCAGTTTTTCAAACAGTCTGGTCTTGTAGGTACTGACCGTCTTGATGCTGAGACCGAGTTCCAAGGAGATATCTTTCAGACGCTGCCCGGTCGCCATGCGGCGCAGCACCTCGGTTTCACGCTGTGAAAGTGAGGGGAGCAGACTGATCTTCGTCTTCCCCTCTTCCAGGCTGAGCAACTGCTCCAGCAGGGTTGACGACAGGGTACTGCTGACATAGCGCCGCCCCTCAAGCACTGCGGAAACGGCCATCAGAAGCTCATCGGCAGCGGCCTTTTTGGAGAGGTAGCATGAGGCCCCCAGCTTGAGCGCACGCAGGGCGTACTCCTCATCTGCATGCATGGAAAGCACCAGTACCGGCAGCTTGGGCTGGCGCAG
>CAZYMK010000280.1:0-4383 GCA_964648885.1 uncultured Geobacter sp.
CCTGGGTAGACCGTCCCACCCCGCGGTTATCCAGTACAATCACCGTATAACGCTCAGCCAGTGCCTGCAGCACCGGCAGCCAGCTCTGGGAATCAGAGGCCAGGCCGGCAATCAGCAGCAGCGGTGGCCCGCTGCCGTGCAGTTCATAGTACAGCTCCACGTCTTGGTGGTTCAGTAGCGGCATGTGAATCTCCCTGCACCACCATACCAGATAATCCGGCCACTGCAACCGGTTGCAGATTGCCATTTTTACGCTACACTCCAGAACAGCGACCCAGGAAGAACAGCTGATAATCGATCAGCTCAAAATCTGATCCTGATGGTTACAAGAAATGGAGGAGATGATGGCTTCATCAAAATGTCTGGTGTCTCTGCTGGCAGCTGTTCTGGTGACGTGTGCCCTGCTGGCCTGTTCAACCACCCGTATCTCGTCATCATGGAAGGATCCGTCCTACCAAGGCCCTCCCCGTAAGGTGATGGTGATCGGCATGGCAAAGGAATCTACCAACCGCAGAGTGTTTGAGGATGCGTTCGTCACGCTGATCAAGGCACGCGGATCTGATGCGGTTGCAAGCTATACGTTGCTGCCCGGAAAGCTTACGGAAGACCATGATGCCATTGTGGCTGCCATGAAGAATCAGGGGGCTGATACCGTGTTGATCACCCGGTTGCTCCGTGTCGAAACGGAAACCAGCTATATGCCGGGCAGCCTGGACCCCATGCCGGTTGGGTATCGCGGCTGGTCGTACCACTACCGGTCCAGTTACGACTTCATGTATACCCCCGGCTATCTGATGGAAGAAGAGTATGCCATTGTCGAGACCAGTCTCTATGACGTGGCCTTCGACAAACTGATCTGGTCGGCTAAATCAAAGACCACCATCAAAGGAACGGATCATGAGCTGATCCGCTCGGTTATTCAAGCCCTGACTGATCAGATGACCAGACAGCAGGTACTCAGACCTGCCGCTGCTACGAACTGAACAGCATACCGGCTTCGACTCCGGTTTCAGACGCCGATATCCTCGTTCCACAGCTCCGGCTTTTCGATAATGAACCGTTCCATCAGGGCGATACAGCGGCTGTCCTGCAGCACCTGAACCTCAACGCCCCGTGAGCGCAGCAACTCTTCATCGCCCATGAAGGTCCGGTTCTCGCCGATGATCACCTTGGGGATGCCGTACAGCAGAATCGCGCCGCTGCACATCGGGCAGGGAGAGAGGGTCGTGTACAGCACCGATTCGTGGTAGACACGGGCCGGTTGTCGCCCGGCATTCTCCAGGGCATCCATCTCGCCGTGCAGGATGGCACTCCCCTTCTGTACCCGCCGGTTATGCCCCCGGCCGATAATGGTGCCGTTATGGACAATAACTGAACCGATCGGGATGCCGCCTTCTGCATAGCCGACCTTTGCCTCTGCTATGGCTGCCTGCATGAAGCTGTCCATGGTCTGCTCCTTTCCTGGACTTTTTTACTGTCTGGCGCCAGCTAAAACCGCCACTCAAGCCCCACCCTCAGGTTGTTGCCAAGACGTGCTGCTGAAGTGGTCAGAGCATACTCGGCCGAAAGCCTGACCCCTTCCCCCAACAGAAACTGCAGATTACATGAGGCTTCAAGACTATCCTGATCATAGCGAGGCACCGCAGAGCTAAAACCAGGTGATGCTCCGCTAAGGGCAGCGTTCAGTGTCTGGTTGCCAGTGTTGAAGCTACGGCTCCAGTATGCCGCAAGCTGCAGCTCAAGTGTGCCATCCCCTGCATCCCATCGGGTGTTCACCCGTGGCCCCAGATGACTGCGCAACGACCAGAAGGCTGCTGAAGAGACCTGCAGATCTGCTGCCCCGGCACCTGATTCGGTGTAACTGTCCTGCCACAGGCCGGAGCTGTACAGGCCGGCCACCGGCTCCAGTATAACCCCTGGAAACGGCTTCAGCGGAATTCCGGTGCTGATCAGCACTGAAAGCTGGTGCCCATCAAAACCAGCAGAGGCAGTGCGGTCGATATCGTTAAAAAAAATCCGGCGGTTACTGCTGAAGCGATGATAGCCGTAGCCAACCAGCAGATCAGTATGCAGCGGGCCGACAACCGCACTGCTGAACAACACCGGGGTAACGCTGTCAACGGTTATACTGCTTGAGCCGCTGCCGCTGGAAGTTACAAACCCCTGACCTCCACCAACCGCCCAGCCCGTCAGCAGGGAGGAGCTGAACCGTTTGTGCATGCCTGCCTGGGATGACCAGCCGTCATAGCGAAAACCCGGTTCTGCCCCGACTGAGCCCTGGTATCCCCACTCACCTGCAGCAAAGGCAAAGCCCATCCATCCGTCATCATTCTTGCGTAGCAGCGACGGGTCAGCATCATGGGCAGCCGGCAGGGAGGCAAGTCTGACCGTGGGCCAGGCATCGGTTGTCGGCCGGTGCAGCTCGGCAGAGCCCTGGTCCATCAGCCGCGTCAAACGCGTCCGGTCTGCAGTAAACGACAACTGCGGCAGCGCCATCACAACACCGGGCCCCAGCTGGTAAAAGGCATCGGCAACAGCAGCACTGCTGTCCAGGGTATCGATGGCCGCCAAAAGCGTTGCCCGATCGCCCGTTGCAGTTGCCACCTGCCGGTACAGATGGTCGGCAATACCGGTCAGTGCAGGAGCACTATTTGCTACAACAGTGCGGTACGGCACCCTGGTGACCTGCAGGTGTAACCCGCCGCCACTGCTGTTCAACGTAAAATCAAAAAGCGGGTAGCGGTCAATCAGGTGAGTGAAAGTGCCGGTCAGTGTCCCCTGAGTCAGCGTATAACTGGAATTTGTCAAGAGCAGGCCGGTGCCGGACAGCTGCGGCACCAGGGATGTGCCGTTCTGGACAGCAAGATCAGCAGCCTGAAGTTGTGTAATGGTTCCGGTCGCAGTGTTCAGCATCGGCTGCCAGACGCTGCCGGCCTTGAACGTGATCTGGTCAGCGCCACTGCCCAGTGCTACGGAACCACGTACTGTACCGCCCGACTCAACGGTGAGGCTGTCATTACCGGCGCCGGTCTGCATGGCGTAGCCGATACCGGCGAGGTAGCCATGGTTGATCACCTGTACACCCTGACCGGCTGCATGGCCGCCTATTGCAACCGTATCACCCGACATGATCCCGCCTGTCCCGTTAATCAGCGTTCCGCCATCACGGAAATAGACGCCGGTTCCAACCGGCCCGTCGCCGTAGTATTTCTGTGCGGTCGGTCCGATGATACTGCCGTTATTGGTTACGGTATACCCGCCTGACGACAGGTAGATCCCCTCGCCGCCGGTCACCACAGCACCGGGTGCAATGGCGATGCTGCTGCCGCTGGGCTGGAACTTAGTGCCGGCCCACAACGTGTCCAGGGGGCCAGTAACCGAAAAATTGCCCGCACCGTCGCCATCGGCACCGGTACGGTACAGGTAGGACTGGATCGAGTAAACGGCAAAGGTTTCCAACGGCGAGGTAACCCCGGCCTTGGTCCCCAGCACCACAAACTCGCTCAGACCGGCAATGGATTCCAGACTGGCTTGATCTCCGCCCCAGTTGTAGGTATACCCCAGCTGGGTCCAGGGATACTGCTTGTTCGGGTCGGGATCACTATAACTTGAAGTGATAGTGGCACTGTACCAGGCCTTATAGGCATCGTAGTCTGCCAACGACAGAGCAGCCGGTTTTGGTGCAAAGGGATCAGTCGGCAACGCCGTCGGCTGGGCGGCACTGTTGGGGTCTCTGGTGGGTCTGATCAGCTTGGCAGGATCAACCAGCAGCTCAATTACCGCGTTGTACTGCTGCAGCGAGGCCGTGGGCAGCCCGAGCAGCTCGGCTGTTCTGCGGGAGATGGTGGCTGCCGTGACATTGTTGGCAGGGTCACGGTACCAGAGCGGCAGCTCATTGCCGGTGGTTACCCAGAGGGCAGAGGGGAAGAGATTCTGGTTTTTTTTGTCTGTCAGGTTGTAATAGAGCGGATTGGTAAAGGCACGCACCAGCACCTTGCCGCCTGACCAGACATTGCCGTCACCCGGGCCGGTAACGGTTCTGAGGTTGGGAACCACCCAGCCGGCAGGATTCTGGGCATGGGACTGGGCTGCCATGTTGGCCTGCAGATAGGCAGAGGGTTCTGCTGCGCTGGCAGAAACAACCGGCGCCAGTGCCAGAGCAGCAAGGAGCAGCAGCTGCCTCAACATCCCCAGACAGCGCAATCTCACCTTCCCTGGCCAGAAAAACGGACTATCTGACACTATCGCACTGGCCCCGTACCACCCCAGTATGAACAGCGTGTAATACAGCCATTTGAAGGACTCATCCAGTGCGGAGTTCCAGATCTGATAGGCACCTGATTCTCCGGGGGGCAGGGAGTTCATCTCAACAAAGCTCACGAT
>CAZYMK010000281.1:0-4382 GCA_964648885.1 uncultured Geobacter sp.
CGCCATGACGATACTGGTTATCATATCGCCTCCTTCTCTCTATGTTAATCCGGCTGTCATGCCGGTTCCTGCTGCTACGTGCCTGCTCCTTCAGTGGTGATCAGACGGCGTTCCGTCACAATATACTGCATACTGATGTCGTGTCCTTCAACCGGAACCCGCTCAACCAGCTGAAAATCATGGCAGATCCCCACCAGTGTTGTGTGCCTGCCCCGCTGACGCAGGCAACGGTCATAATACCCTTTGCCAAAACCGATTCGATGTCCCTGCTGGTCAAAAGCCACCCCCGGTACGACAACCAGATCAGCCTTCTCAAGCGGCACTGCGCTGCCGGAAAGGCCCGGTTCAGGAATCCCGTAGGCACCGCTGACAAGCTGTTGCAGATCAGTAACCGGTCGGAACCACAACTGGCCGTCGCTGACCTGCGGATATAACACGTGTTTACCCGCCGCCCGTGCCGAAGCAAACAGCAACGTTGTGTCGATCTCCTGCTGTATCGGCGCATAGAGGGCAACAACCGTTGCCTGCCGGAACGGTTCCAGCGCCAGCAGGCGCTGCTGGGCTGCGATGCTGGCAGTGCGCCAGCAATCAGGCGACAATCTGCAACGTCGCGCAATCAACTCTGAACGAACGGCCCCCTTGGGCATGGCAGCACCCTCAACCATCGCTTCTATGACGTGCCGGTGACCGGCGAAGTGGTTACTGCTTCAGGGAGGATGAACGGAGACGTTGCCGACTGACGGATGCCATGCCGGACGCCGCAGGTTTCAAACCGGGGATATATACACCAGTGCAGGTATCAGAACGCAGCAGCCGCTGCGACAACTGAACAGGAAACACATACTTCTGATGCGTTGGATATATATCAAGTCTCCCTGAAGAGACCGGGTGCTGCCAGGACCTGCTCCAGCCTGCCGATCAACTGCCCAAGACGCGCATCATACTGCTGATCCGGTTGCGAGCGGGATTGCAGGTCGAGATAGGTCTCGGCCAGGTTCAAAAGGGCCAGTGTAACCACCAGCTGGGGATCGGCCGTGGTAAGGCGGGTCCTGATCGCCTCGATCTGCTCATGCACAAACTGTTCTATCTGCTGCACCTTTTCCGGTTGCGCTGCAGTGCGGACCGGGATTTCCCGCCCCAGCACCGTAACCAGATGGGCTTGCTTCATAAATCAGACACCTTCAAGCTTGCTGAGGATCGCATCAACACGGCCTTTCAGCCCTTCACGCTCCTGGAGCAACTGTGCATTTTCCGCCAGTACCCGCTGATGTTCCTCCTGAAGTGCTGTATAACGATTGATAAGACTACCGATTTTTTCTTCAAGCGTTTCAAAAAGCTCAGTATTCATGACGCTATCTCCCTCTAAAGGCTGAATAATGTATTGATTTTCTTCGACAAAGTCAAGGCCCATTTGGAAGGCTGCAGCTCGCATCTGGTGGTTAGGGGGTTTGGAAGATGGCATCAACAAACTCCTGGGGATCAAACTCCCGCAGGTCATCAATACTTTCTCCAACACCGATAAAACGTACCGGCAGGCCAAATTCGTGCGAAACCGCCACCACGATACCCCCCTTGGCCGTGCCGTCCAGCTTGGTCAAAACCAGGCCGGTTATTCCGGCAGATTCCTTGAACAACCGGGCCTGAGACAAGGCGTTCTGACCGGTGGCGCCATCCAATACCAGCAGGGTTTCATGGGGAGCTCCCGGGATCTCCCTGCCGATCACCCGGTGTATCTTCTTCATCTCCTCCATCAGATTAACCTTAGTATGCAGACGTCCGGCAGTATCGATAATCAGTAGCTCGGTTCCGCGACTGAGGGCGGCCTTGCAGGCATCAAAGGCCACCGCAGACGGATCGGCACCTTCCTGGTGACGAATGACGGCCACGCCGGCCCGCTGCCCCCACACTTCCAACTGCTCGGCAGCTGCTGCCCGGAAGGTGTCGCCGGCAGCCAGCAAGACCTTTTTCCCCTCGGCAGCATATTTTGCCGCAAGCTTGCCAATGGTGGTGGTCTTGCCGACACCGTTCACCCCCACCACCAGCATCACAAACGGTACCGTGCCCTCAATCTTCAGCAGGGCATGGTGTGCATCCAGACGTTTTTGAAGCTCCTCTTTCAGTGCGGCCCGCAGCGCGGCACCATCCTTCAGCTCGTTGCGGGAAAGACGCTGCTCAAGGCTGCGGATCAGCTCAACCGTTGTCTTTACCCCGATATCAGAGGTGATCAGAATCTCTTCCAGTTCTTCCAGGGTATCGGCATCAATCTCTTTTTTGCCCAGCACCAGGGCATCGATCCGTCCCACCAACCCGTCGGTCGTCTTTTTCAACCCCGCCTTCAGCCGATCAAAGAATCCCGGTTTTTTCTGCTCTTGCGCAACCGGTGCCGTCACTTCAACCACCTGGGTGTCTGCAACTGGCGCTGCCGGTTCGTCAGTGGCCGGTTCATTATCGCCGCCGGTGATCTTGCGCAGCATCCCCTGAAAAAAACCTTTACGTTCTTCAGCCATTACAATTCCTTCTTCAGTCTGGCAACGGCTGCGGCAAAATGCCGGCGCGCCACTGCCGTTACGCAGGGCCGCTCCACCTGCAACACCAGCGAATAGTCTGCATCAACCGCGCCGATCAGCAGCACCTGGCGTTGAGAGGTCACCAACACCTCTTCGATCTCTCCACCCTGGTTATCGGCATGGGTCTCACGCAGCCTGGCCAGGATAATCCCCTTGTGAGCCGCCATAAAACGGATGTCATATGAGTCGCAGTGGCAGTACTCCTGCACGGCCTCCCCCTCCCAATCCACCACAATAGCCCCGATGGCCCGCGGCACACCATCTACCAATTCTTTCAGTAAGGTTTGAAACGGCATGGCAACCCTCGTCTCAGTTACGCTACAAACCGGTATTTCATACCAGATGCAGGCGCTTAATGCAATCGGACCGACACCAGCCGCGAAGCCCCCGGCTCTTCCATGGTGATCCCGTACAGGGTGTCCGCCACCGCCATAGTGGCCTTGTTGTGGGTGATGATAATGAACTGCGAGATGGCACACATCTCACGGACCATCTCGTTAAAGCGACCGATATTGGCATCATCCAGCGGCGCATCAACCTCATCCAGCAGGCAGAACGGCGTCGGCTTGATCAGGAAGATGGCAAAGATCAGTGCCACAGCAGTCAGTGCCTTTTCGCCGCCAGACAGGAGCATCACATTAGACAGCTTCTTGCCGGGCGGCTGCACAATGATCTCAATACCGGTTTCCAGCAGGTCCTGTTCGTCGGTCAGGCGCAGCTCGGCCCTGCCGCCACAAAACAGCCGCGGAAAGACCTCCTGAAACTTTTCATTGACCAAGGTAAAGGTCTCGAGAAAACGCTTGCGCGTAGTGCGATTGATCCGATTGATGGCCTGCTGCAGGTCCTGCAGCGATTCCTCAAGATCATCTTTTTGTGCTGCCAGGAACCCATGCCGCTGTTCCATACCGGCGTACTCTTCAATGGCCATCAGGTTCACTTCGCCCAATTCCTCCACCAGCCGCTCAAGCTCAACCTGCCGTCCCCGCGCCGCAGCCTCGTCCAGAATCCGGCTGCCTACTTTTTCCTGCACCTCGGCCAGTGTCAGGCGATGCCGGTCGTGGAGCGACTGTTCCAGATGCTCATGCTGCAGCCCCAGCGATGATACCTTGAGCGCCAGTCCGGCATGCTGCTCGCGGACTGCTTCACGCTCCTGACGGTAGCTGCGGGCAGCCTGCTCGACTTCGGCAAGGTGAGCTGCCGCTGTCTCGTACTGACCGCGCACCGCCTGCAGCTGTGCCTCCTGGCCGATCTGGTCTGCCAACAGGGCCTGCAGCCGCAACTCCTCAGCGGCAATCCGTTGTGTCAGCTCAGCCAGCTGTCCAGTGGCCTGCTGCTGCTCGCCATGATCAGCTGCCATCCGCTGGTCCAACTCATACAGTTGTGTTAACAGGGTCTTAGCAGAACGCTGGTGACTTTCCAGCTGCTCTTTCAGCGTGGCAACCGTCACCCGCTGCGCGGTCAGGGTTTCACGACCCGCTGCAAGCATCAGCCGTTTACCCTCCAGCTCTGCCTGTGCACGCTTGACCTCCTGCTCCAGTCGGGCGGCGCGCTGCTCGGCCTCCTCCTGACGGACGACCACAGCGGCCTGCTCTTCCTGCAACGCAGTCTGCTCCTCCTCCAGATTGCCCCGCTCAAGCTCCTGCAGGCTGATCCGCTCCTGCAGCCTGCCCAGCTCGGCTTCCAGCTGCTGACAATCCTTCTGCAACCCGGCCAGCTGTAATTCAAGGCGATGTTTGTCACTCCGCAGCCCCTGCAGCCGGCGAGCTAGCTCCTGGATAGTAGCGGCAAGTCGGTTCAGCTCCTGCTGATCCAGGG
>CAZYMK010000282.1:0-4359 GCA_964648885.1 uncultured Geobacter sp.
GAGGGCATCATGGGTAAGAACACCATGCTCTTTCATGACAAACTGGTGGTTTTCAGGCCATTTCACTGCACAAGATTCCTGCTCACTTCTCAGCATCCTTATCTCAACGTCAAGGTCGCTTGTTTTGAATTCTGGATGGTGTCTGGAGACAGGCATTATCCCATCCTCCCGTTTTGTAATAAATCGTTCCTAAAAAATGGCACAGGACCGCGTGAAAATCACGGCTGAACTTTTTTGCCACATACAGCAGTCGAGCGCGAGCAGAAGCAGTGATGTTTGCTGAACGTGTTTTGGTCATATCGCGTATTCCGGTGAATTCGTCCAGCAGTCCGCCGCGAAAGCGGCCGCCGTTCCGGTTTGAATTCAGCCGCTATTCCGGCGTGAAAGCGGCCAGTTGTTGAGGAGCCTTTGGCAGGTTTTGTTACTCTGTCACAGGTGGTTTTTTCTGGTCAAGTGTTGTTTGTTCATCCCCTTCATCCGGGAGTAGCCCAAATTTATGATGAAGCAAGGTGTTGAATAGTTGAGATAATTTGATTGACATGAGTGTCAATTAAGTGTAAAAGTTTCAACTAAATTTAAGGGTAGTGTTCAAAAAAATCAACTTTGCATTATCAAATTTGAGCCCAATTGCAGACTCATATGTTTTTAAGTGACCCTATTTATTTTTATATCAATAGGGTCACTTGATAATGATATCAGGTGGTTGTTGTTTAGTGTAATTTTAGAACATTTAATATCCGCCTGCCAAATTATACTGACACGGTAGAGGTCGGCGGTTCGAAACCGCCCGCGCCTACCATAACAAACATAGGGTCGGAACATTGTTCCGGCCCTTTCTTTTATGGTGCTTCCCGGCAGGGCTTTGTATTTATTCTGCACGATCCCCCCGCATCTGATATGATCTTTAACCAAATTTCCACTGAACGAGTTGAGAGAGACAGTTTTCTGCAGGAAAAGCCCCGTACTTGCGATACTGGCGGATGTCTGTTCCGGCTGACTGGGACGGGAGCGGAGGTCATTATGGATATCTATGCTATAAAAAGCACCGACATCGACGGTACATTGCAGACCATGAACCGCTATCATGGTAAGACGCTGCTGATCGTCAATGTTGCCAGCCGGTGCGGCTTTACATCCCAGTATGAGGGATTGCAGACCCTCTACGACACCTACCGGGAGAAGGGGTTTGAGGTGCTGGGGTTTCCCTGCAACCAGTTTGGCCACCAGGAACCGGGTGATGAGGCAGAGATTAAAGGCTTCTGCTCGCTTACCTATAACGTCACCTTTCCGTTGTTTGCCAAGGTTGAGGTTAACGGTAACAATGCACATCCGCTCTATCGCTATCTCAAATCAGCAAAAAAAGGGTTGCTGGGCACAGAAGCAATTAAATGGAACTTCACCAAGTTCCTTGTCGGGCCTGATGGTTCGGTACTCAAGCGGTATGCGCCAACCGATACCCCCGCACGTATTGCTGCTGATCTGGTAACACTGCTGAACTGAAGAGAATAGAATATGTCCCACGAATTTTTCCTCTCTCTTTACCCCTTGCGGCCGATAGTGAATCAGTACCAATGCAGCGGGTAATCGGCATGACACCAATTACCCGTCTGGTGCTGTTGGTTGGTGTGGCCTATCTGGGATATGCCCTGTTACTGGTGCTGTTCCAACGCTCCCTGCTTTTTCCGGGACGTTGGCTGACACCACCGGCAATGCCCAGCGGTGTGGCTGCGGCTGCCGAGACAGTATGGCTGACCACGTCTTTCGGTGCTGTTGAAAGCCGTTTGGCGGTTCCCCATTCAGTTGGCGGGCCGTTTCCGCTCGTCATCGTTTTTCACGGCAATGGCGAATTGATCGACAGTCCCCATCCTGCATTTGAACAGCTGCTGCGGCTGGGCTGTGCACTTTTGCTGGTTGAATATCCGGGGTATGGCCGTTCTGCCGGAAGACCGCGTCAGCAAACGCTTATTGAAACAGCGCTGGCAGCATTTGATGCCGTTAGTGTGCGCCCCGTGATTGACCGGACACGGATTGTTTCCTTTGGCACTTCAATCGGCGCGTATCCAGCCACGGTGCTGGCAGTGCAGCGTCCGGTACAGGCCTTGATCCTGGCGGCTCCGTTTACCTCGTTGCGGCCTTTTGCACACCGGCACCTGCTGCCTTCATGGCTGCTGTTTGACTGTTTTGACAACCTTGCAACAATACCACAGTACGCTGGCCGGACCCTGGTGCTGCACGGGCAGTACGACACTATCGTTCCTTTTGAACATGGTCAGCAGGTTGCAGCGGCTGCCGTGCAGGGACAGCTTGTTGCACTTCCGGCTGATCACAATGATCTGCTGGAACAGTCGCGTTTCTGGGATGAAGTGCGTGCATTTCTTGCCGCAACAGTGCTGCCAGCAGTTAAGGTACTGCAGAAATAACCGTAACCAGTGAACGCCACACCTTGCAGACACTGGGTTACAAGGATACCTGCCATGAAAAAACCAACAATAACCAGAGCAAGTGGTCGGTACTTCCTGACTGACCGGATCAGGGAAGAGGTTGATTTTCATTGCACCCCGCAGTCTGAAGGGGTTGAACCGCCTCCTGTCCAGAAACCTGCGCAACCGGGCAGCCGCATTATCCCGCTGCCATCCCGGCAGGAGTGGTCGATAAAGGCTTGTGACCTGCAGACAGCAATTGCTGATCGCAAGAGCCATCGTTGCTTTACTGAAGAACCCCTTTCCCTTGAAGAACTGGCCTTTCTGCTTTGGGCCACCCAGGGGGTCCGCGCGGTACTCCACCAAGCGGCAGTGCTGCGCACGGTACCTTCTGCCGGCTGTCGTCACCCCTTTGAAACTTACCTTGGTCTGCTTAAGGTTGCGGGTCTTGAACCGGGTCTGTACCGCTATCTGCCGCTTGAACATGCCCTGGTGCATGAACGCGCCATCCCCAACCTGCCAGCCTTTCTTACCGCAGCCTGCCGTGGTCAGGCCTTTGCCGGGCAAGCAGCCGTAACCTTTATCTGGACGGCGGTCATGGCACGCACTGAGTGGCGCTATGCCGAGGCATCCTACAAGGTTATTGCCCTTGATGCCGGCCATCTGTGCCAGAATTTGTACCTGGCTTGCGAGGCGGTTGGCTGCGGCACCTGTGCTATTGCCGCCTATAATCAGCACCTGGCAGATGAGCTGGTGGCTGTTGATGGCGATGAGGAGTTTACGGTCTATATTGCACCGGTGGGCAAGGTTGTTCGCACGTAAGCAGTAAACCAGCTTCATCAGTCGGAGAGCTTGCCGGGAAATGGGTAGTCAGAAGATGAAACGATTGCGGGCCTGATTGAAACAACGGTTGCACGGATGTGTGAAATTAAGTAGAGAACATCCTGCACGGAATGACCTGAGGAGTATACAAAAGTACCGCACGAAAAGGAGATGATCTGACCATGATTGGTAACAGTGTACGGATGTTTGTTGGCTCGTTATTGGTTGTTGCATTGCTGCTGCCGACCGGTTGCAGCAAGCGGGAAAAGATTACGCAGTTGTCTCAGCTTGAAGGCAAGGAGTTTGCCGTGCCTACCGGAACCGCTGCAGACAAGCTGGTGCTGTCACGCTTCCCGAATGCGAAATTCAAGTATTTTAACAGTGTGCTTGATGCTGCTCTGGCGGTAAAGACAGGCAAGGCTGATGCAGCAGCCTATGATGAGCCGATTCTGAAGAATATCGCGGCCAAGAACAGCGGTCTGACGGTGCTGCCGGAAATGCTTACCAAAGATCAGTACGGTTTTGCCGTGCAGATGGATAAGAAGGCACTGAAAAATGCCATTGATCAGGTGGTGAGCGATTTGAAGAAAAGCGGCGGGTATGATGCCATGTTGCAACGTTGGCTGCCTAAGTCCGGGAGTCCGGCTGCAATGCCGGCCATTCCATCAGGCGGCAGCAAGGGAGTGTTGAGACTTGGTACTGCAGCCATTACCGAGCCATTTTCCTTTGTAGATGCCTCACATGCAGTGGTCGGGCTTGATATCGAGATTGCCGCCCTGATTGCCCAGAAACTGGATATGAAGCTTGAGGTTGTTAATATGGAGTTTGGTGCCATGATCCCGGCCCTGATTTCAGGCAAGGTGGATATGATTGCGGCCTGCATCACCATTACCGAGGAACGGGCTCAAAAAGTTCTCTTCTCCGAGCCCTATTATACCGGCGGCATTGCTGCGCTGGTCAGGGAATAGTTGATGCAGATGCTGAAGTTCTGGATCGGATTACTGGTCTTTCTGCTTGTTGCAGCAGGGGGGCTGCACACGTTGCCCGAAGCAACGGCTGCCACCCCCCTGTTGGCCTCTGCTGATGATCTGAAAGACAAGCGGATTGGTGTCCTGAT
>CAZYMK010000283.1:0-260 GCA_964648885.1 uncultured Geobacter sp.
GATCAGATAGTCCTGAATACAGGCAACCGTATCTTCTCGTGGATAGATGTACCCATCCTTTCCTTTGCCATGAACCAGAATCCTTATTCCTGAATCCGTTTCTTCAATATCTTCCACATTTGCCCGGCAGATCTCAATCCTCCGCAAGCCCTCCAATGTCATAAGTGCAGTCATGGCCCGGTCACGCAGGTTTTTTAACATATGGTCATGGGGAATGGCCTCAAACAATCGTTCCGCCTCACCGGCAGTCAGGCACTTGA
>CAZYMK010000283.1:331-925 GCA_964648885.1 uncultured Geobacter sp.
GTCCCCGTGAGACAGCACCATCGTAGAATCTGCGCACCGTGGTGAGTTTCAGGCTGATGGTGGCATGGGCTGCACCGCTTTGCACCAGTTCCTGACGAAATCCTTTAATTGCAGTCGGGGAGGGGTGTCCGGGATCAATGTTATTGATCCGGCACCAGGTAAGCCAGTGGTTGAGGTGTGACAGGTAGGTGGCAATAGTATCGGGACGGGCGTCACCATTGGCCACATCAAGGGCAAACCATTCAGCTGCCTGATTGATCAGATCAGCGGTTTCAATAGCTGTTGGCAGGATTTCAGGGATAATGGCCGGAAGTCCGGCTTCAAAATCTTCGATCTGAGACGTTTTTAAGTTCTGACCCATACCTCAGGTACCCCCTAAAATATGACCTGGAAGCTCTTAACGCCGATTTGAGTTAAAAAAGCGGCTACTTGATCCAGCGAATCAAACTGCAGCGGTTGATCATTTTCAGGTAAGGTCACCGGATCGGCATAATCGCCGTTGGCAAGTTGGACACCAACTCCATAGCAGTTACTGTGCAACTGTCTGGCGATGATGGAAAGCTCTTCGTGCTGCAGAATCAATTTTTGTATTTC
>CAZYMK010000283.1:935-4337 GCA_964648885.1 uncultured Geobacter sp.
CTCATTTTGGTCATGTTAGATCTTTTATACCACACTTGGCAACATTAGTATACATAAGCCAAATTATATATATTAAAAATGTACAAATTATCTTGATAGTTTTACAGCAATTTAAAATATTGCCCGTTTTAGATATTTTCAATAATATTTTTATAAATAATGCAGATATGAATCTGGAGGTAATTATTCCGATAGCAACAGTTGCAACTGTTACAAGTCGTGGTCAGGTCACACTGCCGCGGGCAGTCAGGGAGATACTTGGTAATCGCCGGTTGTCCGCGCACCTGCGGCCTTAAACAGCGCCAAGGCTGTTTCACGATCGTGACTGGAGCAGACCATCAGCTCGTCTGCTCCCTGGATCAGCCTGCTACTCCTCAGGCCAGATAGGCGCTGATCACCCGTGGATCCTGCGCAACCAGAACGCTCTCCCCCTGCAACGCCATGGCGCCGTTTTCAAGCAGATAGGCCCGTTGCGAGATTGCCAGTGCCTTTTTGACATTCTGTTCCACCAGCAGGATGGTCAACCCGTTGCGGTTCAGCTCCAGCAGGCAGTCGTAGATGGCCTGTATCAACAGCGGCGCCAAGCCCAGCGATGGTTCATCCAGCAGCAGCAGATCGGGCTGCATCATCAAGGCGCGGCCAATGGCCAGCATCTGCTGCTCGCCGCCGGAGAGGGTGGCCGCTTCCTGCTGCCGGCGCTCCTGCAAGCGGGGAAACAGGCCGTAGACCTGCTTTAGGCTCTCTTTATGCCAGGGGCGGTTCGCCTTCAGATAGGCCCCCATGAGCAGGTTTTCCTCAACGCTCAGGGAGGCAAAGACCTTGCGCCCTTCCGGCACCAGCGCAATTCCCAGACCTGCAATCAGATGGGGCGACATCCCGGACAGCTCGTTGCCGTGCAGCGTAATGCTCCCTGAACCGGGAAGCAGCAGGCCGGCCACGGTCTTCAGCAGGGTGGTCTTGCCTGCCCCGTTGGAGCCGATCAGGGCCACAATCTCCCCTCTGCGCACCTCAAGGGAGACCCCCTGCAGTATCCTCAAGCTGCCGTATCCGGCTTCAAGCGCGGTAATCTCAAGCATGATCAGCCCCCAGATAGGCCTCAATCACCTCAGGTCTCCGCAACACATCCCTTGTTTCCCCCTGTGCCAGAACCTGCCCGAAGTTCAGCACCGTCAACTGATCGGCAAGGGCAACCACCGCCCGCATGACATGCTCCACCAGCACAATCGTCACCCCTTCATCCCTGATCCCTTGCAGCAGCCGGATCATCCCCTCCATCCGGTCGGCCCCCAGCCCCCCCATCGGCTCATCAACCAGCAGCAAGCGGGGCTGTGCGGCAACGGCACGGGCCAGTTCCAAAAGCTTCAGGGTGCCCACCGGCAGAGTCTGCACCTGCTGTTCCAGCTCATTGCCCAGCAGCAGACGCTCGGCTATCTCGCCAGCCCGGCACTCTGCCTCCTTCCTCTGCATCCGCTGCAAAAGCGGAATCATGATATTCTCAAGCAGGGTCAGAGTGGTAAAGGGCTGCGGTATCTGGAAGGTGCGGGCTATGCCGCAACGCACCCGTTTGAAGACCGGCAACCGGGTGATATCCTGCCCGTCAAGCAGGATACTGCCGCTGGTTGGCCGTTCAAACCCGGAGATGATACTGATCAGGGTGGTCTTGCCAGCGCCGTTTGGTCCGATCACACCGTGAATACTCCCCTTGGCCACCTCCATCGTCAGATCGCTCAGGGCCAGTACCCCGCCAAACTGCTTGCTGATATGCTGCAGGCGCAAGATGGTCATGGTTTCTTCCTGAAGAGTCCCATCAGCCCTTTGGGCATGAACCGGGCGAAAATCACCAGCATGATGCCGTAAAACAGCAGGTGCGCCGTGGCGAACTGCGACCGGAGCAGTTCCCCCACCGGCACCAGCAGCAGCGCCCCCAGCAGCGGCCCGGCAACCGTGCCGATCCCCCCCACGATGGTCATGAAGATCGGCTCCACGGTCTTTGCCATGTCAAAACCGCTTTCGGGATCAATGAAGCCGGTATGCAGCGCCCCCAGTCCCCCGGCCAGACCGGCCAGAAAGGCGCTTGCCCCAAGGGCCAGCATCTTGGCCTGCCAACTGTTGACCCCTGCCGCTGCTGCTGCGTCTTCATTATCCCCCACGGCCCGCAGCAGGTAGTGCAGGTCTGAATGTCTGATCAGCAGCGAGAGCCCCACTCCCAGTCCGGCCAGCAGCAGTGACAGCAGAAAATAGAAGGGGCCATCAGGGGGACATCCCCACAGCGGAGCCTGGGTGATCACAATCCCCTGGGTGCCCTGGGTCAGCCCCCGCAGCCCCTCTGCGACAAGTTTGGCTACTTCGGCCAGGGCAAGGGTGGCAAGGGCAAAATAGGGCCCCCGCAACCTGAATGAAACAGACCCCACAATCAGGGCGGCCAAAACCGCCCCTGCCCCGGAAAACGGCAGCGCCAGCCAGGGAGACCAGTGCAGGTGCAGGGTTATAATCGCCAGGGTATAGGCGCCGATGCCGTAAAACCCGGCATGTCCAAAGGAAACCTGTCCGGCAAAGCCCCCCAGGATGTTCCAGGAGCTGGCCAGCAGTATGGCCATGTTCAGGGTAAACAGGATGTCAAACAGGTAGGTGCGTTCACCGGCTCCGGGCAGAAAGGCGGGGATCGAACAGACCGCCAGCAGACCGGCAAGCAATGCCAACTGGAGAGAGATGCCGCGCCTCATACTCGCGCCTTTGCGCCGAACAGGCCGCTGGGCCTGAACAGCAGCAGGGCCAGAAAGATCAGGAAGGAGATGCTGTCTTTCATGCTGTGTTCAAGGAAGCTGCCGGTAAGGGCCTCGGAAATCCCCAGCAGAATGCCGCCGAACAGGGCGCCGGTGACCGATCCCATCCCCCCCAGCACCACAATGACGAACGCCTTGACCACAAAGGTTCCCCCCACAAAGGGGTAGATGTAGAAGATCGGGGAGAGGATGCCGCCGCTGACCGCTGCCCGGGTAACCCCCAGCCCGAAGGTGCCGTAGGAGATCCGGCGCCCATCCACCCCCATGGTATCGGTTCCAGCAGCCGGTAGATCAGTAGCGCAAAGAGGAAAAAGAGCGGGGCGGTGATAAAGACCGACCAGTAGGGAGAGATACCGAACTGCTCAAACAGGAAAAAGGCGGCGTACATCCCCAGCATCACCGCCGCGCCGTGGAACATGTTGATCAGCCGCATCACCCCGAACACCACGGTCAGGCCGATGGCGATCAGGCTGTAGATACAGCCGGTCAGAATGCCGTTGATGATCAGGGAAAAGGTCATGATTGACAGGCTCAGAACTTCGGTGCCCGTTCCGCTGCCTGCTTCGGCCAGACCTGGTAAAGGGTGCCGTCAACCCACTGGCCAAGTGAGGTCAGTTTC
>CAZYMK010000284.1:0-786 GCA_964648885.1 uncultured Geobacter sp.
ATCAATCAGATCTATAACATAGAGGGTGATCGCTGGCAAATGGCCTATGATACCCTAGAAGCTGTCCTGGGTAATCTTCGAATAGAGGTGACACATGATTGAACCTTTAACACCGCGCCAGCAGACCCTGATAGTGAACAATGTCATTCGGGCCTGCGAGGATATTGGACAGCTGAATCGCCAGGGCTATAAGTTCCTGTATCTATGCTCGGGCTTCATAGCCCACTATGATATCAACGGGTTTAAAGCCAACTATGATCAGGATGTGGGCTATGGTTTGGCCACAGCCATCAGGGCTCATGCTGACGCCAATCAATGGCAGAACTTCAGCCCCAGAGATGACGACTATGCCTACTATATGACCAAGCGGGCAGTCTATAACCGGATCTTGGCGGGCTTGGAGCAAAAGGAGCTGGCATAAAGAGGTTGACAACCGGTAGTGACCGGTGTTATACTGTAGACACTTAGACAAATAAGGAGCGGCAATGACAACAGAAATCGGTAAGGTAACCCAGGCAATCTTTGCAGGTACTTGGACTAATCAAGAACTCACAGCTATCAATGACGCTGTCCAGTACATGCGTGGCCAGTTGAGGGCGCAGGTCAAGTGTCAACTGACCAAAGGTGCCCAAGTCATGTTCACAGGGCGTCGTGGGGTAGTAACGGGCACGGTGCGCAAGGTGGCCATTAAGTATGCTGAAGTGGATACACCGTTTGGGGGCTATAAGGTGCCCATGAACATGCTGACGGTGTTGTAAAAATACAACACCCTTAATGGTTGACAAC
>CAZYMK010000284.1:807-4297 GCA_964648885.1 uncultured Geobacter sp.
TTCCGTCACTTCATGCTGTTGGGCACTCGAATGTTTGCTCATGCATAAAGTGGTTGACAACCGGTATGTACCGGTGCTATAATGTAGTTATAGTGAACAACAAGGAGAGAGCGATGAGAATTGATACTTATGTTTGCCAAATTAAACAGGGCAATATGCTGGTAAAGACCGCGGTACAGGCAGGTAACTATCACCTAGCCCGTAAATTGCTAGAATCCCTGTACGGTCGTGGCAATGTTGTTGGTACGCCAATATTGCAAAAATAGGTTGACAACCGGTACCTACCGGTGTTATACTACGTATACACTAAACAAACAGGAGCATGAAATGGGTTACTTTACAGATTGCAAGTTCGACAGCACCGCAGACATGTTGGATGCTATTGCTGAAGTGGTAGAGCGCAATGTACAGAGCATGCGACGTGAGCCAGCAAGCCGTTTGGGTTTGGACGAGCGTTGCGGCATGTTGTGGGTTGACGAGGATACTATTGTTAGCTACACAGGGTCGCGTTTGGACTACTACGGTGGCTTTGAATACATTAAAGAGGAAGAAGGCCGTACTACCGTAGGCGAGTTTACGTTCTACTCCTCAGAGAGCGACAGGGTTGCTGACGCTATTGAGAACCTTATGGAGCATGACGGGGAGTGCGAAAGTGAATAAAGACTACGGCATGTTTAGTCAAGCAGGCAACCTGCTGGTGGACCGTGTGGTGGAGGAGGCTCGGGTGCAAGGATGGAGCTGGGCCAAGACCTATAGGCATCTGGTATTGCTAGCTCGTGCTCATCCTAATACAGCATCAGAGTGTCTAGACACCGCAGTGCGCGAAGCTGTATACGATGCTCTTGAGTTTACAGACTCATTCTACGGAGCATAAGTGAAATCAGTTAAGCACCCCGACGGTGTTCGTCGAATAACCATGAAGATGGAGACTGCTGTGGACGTAGACTCCTTGACGCTGTATGCATTGGACATGGTCAAGACTGAACAGGATCCTGTGGGCATCATTGTGGGTGCAAACAAACGGGAGATATTTGCCCTAGCTCGAGCCAATATCCAAAGTTATGGGCGCGACACTGCTCTGCATAACGTGCCCCAAGTTATTAATGCAATTGAGATCCAGCGAGCCAAGGATCATGTTAGAAGTGTTTTTCCGGAGATAGACTAAATGAAATTGAATCTGTATATGCGGCCTTGGGCATTGTTTAACCCTGAGCTCAAAGAGCATCGCCGATTGTATGCTGACTTTATGAATACGGGCAATTGGAGTAGCTGTCCTGTACGATTTATTGACTGTGATGACGGCGGAAACCTAGCTGGTGCTCTACAGCGCAAGCTGACAGCCTACTATATGGCGCAGGAGTTTGGTGTAGAGGACAATCGCCAGCGTCCAATTGGTGTTGCAGAAATACAACAACCGGTATGTACCGGTTGACAAAGTGGTAAAAGCCTGCTATAATATACACATACACTAGCAAAACAGGAGCACTACATGGACTACCTAGTTAAGATGGAAATGGCACAGGCCCTGATCCTACAGGCTATTGCTTTGGTTAAGGACATTGACGGGTTGGCTAGCGTAGAGGAAGGCTTGAGAGAAGCCAATTGCAACCTCAGAGAAGAACTAAACGAGTACAAAAGCCACGCAGATTTTGGTTGACAAGTAACAAGTTTGGTGCTATAATATACATATACTGACACACTTAGGAGCGAAACTAAAATGGCAACACGTTCAACAATAGCTTTAGAATTTGCAGACGACACAGTCCAACAAGTCTACTGTCACTGGGACGGCTACTTGGAAAACAACGGCTCTATCCTGTTCAAGCATTATAGCGACGCTTATAAACTGCGTGACTTGATTGACTTAGGTGATGTTTCAAGCCTAGGTACAGACGTAGGTACCAAGCATGACTTTAGCCGTTTGGACACACCTTTGCCTGCAGACGAGTACGAACGCTTGTACGGACACATGACAACGTTCTACGGTCGTGACAGAGGCGAAACGGGTACGGATGCTCGTAAGTTTGTAGACTTTGCAGACTATGAGGCTAACTTTATACACGAGGAGTACGCCTACATCCTGCGGGCTGATGGCAACTGGTACGTCAAGCAGTACTCAAAGGACTTTGAGCTGTTGAAGGATGCCTTAGAGAAGTTAGTAGAAGAGGAGTGCGCATAATGGATAAGGTCTATGAGCATGAGGTTGTGACAACTGTGCGCATCACAGTCCGTAGTCTAGACCCATACTTGGACAAGGCCAAGTTCCTAGAGGACTATGCTTGGCTCACAGAGTTCAGTAACTTGCTGGGCGCGGATGACTACCCTCGTGTAGTAGCCACAACAGTAGTAGAGGACGAAGTTGAATATATGGACAAGGAGTTGGTAGATGAGTAAAATGGCAGAATTGGATATGTATGCATACGATATCGAACAGCTCTATATCGAGCGCCTGACCGAAAAGAACATAGCCAAGACACTAGATATCTCTGTAGAGCTAGTCTATGCTTGGATGGAACTCAATGGCATCTCTATTGATGAAGAGTTTGGACCGTTCGAAACCGTTAACAGTTAAGCAGCAACGCGGGTGCCCCAGCGAGAGAGGGTACGCCAACATGGAGATATTGAGCAATGAATGAGCATGATCGTAGCAATTTGAACTTCCTTCTTACAGCTAGCCCAGAGGTATTGAAAGACTGGCAAAGCCAAATGGACAGCGATGACTTGGAATATGCTCAAGAGCTGCTCAATATGTATGCCCAGGAGCTTAGGGCACAAAGCCAGGAGCTATTGATAGAAGCCGAGTTGGCCAAGATGTCTAGCTATGATTTGGCAAACAAGGTCATCGATTCGGTAAAATAGACTGTTGACTGATCATCGCAGACGTGTTATACTAGTTACACGTTGATGAACATCAACACTTTATTAGAGGAAACTTAGAAATGAAACGATTGAACCCTGAAACAAAGACTTTTAAACTTTTTAACGCATTGTACAAAGGCGAGACAGTAACTGCCTCTGAAGCTGCAAAGCGTTTTGGCATCAAGAACATCAGTGCCGAAGCATCACGCATCCGTTCACAAGGCTATGCTGTTTATTCAAACAGCCTCGTAGCCGGTAACGGTGTTCAGGTGGTACCTTCCACCTTGACTAGCATAGGGGTTGACAACCTAGTCGAATGATGCTATAATGTTGTTATGGATAAGGAGATTCACATTGAAAATATCGAACAACCTCAGTGGGTGGGGTATTATTGGCTTTCTGACGGTGGTCATCCTAATGGTAATAGCGGGTCCGTTGATGATGATCTGGGCATTAAACACTTTATTCCCGGCCCTGACAATCCCCTATACCTTTTGGACATGGCTAGCCGCCTTGATATTAGCCCTGAGATTAAGCCCAATTTCAATGAAAAATAATGGTTGACAACCGGTAGTGACCGGTGTTATACTATAGGTATAGTAAACAACAAGGAGCGGAAATGAACATTAGC
>CAZYMK010000285.1:0-4279 GCA_964648885.1 uncultured Geobacter sp.
GCATGGCCCGCAAGGATTACCAAGGGGCCCTGACCGCGCTGCGCCACCCGCAGGCAAAAGTCACCGGCTTAATCACCAGCTTATATGACCAGACCTTCCAGGAATTGCCCCGTTTTTTCATCGAAACCAAGGCGCTCTTTGAAACCGGTGCGCTGCAGCAGGCACGACAAGGATACGATCAGTTACTGCAGCATCCGCAGATCAAGGAGATCGGCAGTATGTACTGGCCGGTGCTGTTTGATCGGGCACGTATCGCCCGCAGCGAGGGAAACCTGTCGCTGGCTGAACAACTGCTGCAACAGGCGATCGAGGTAGTTGAGCTGCAGCGAGCCACCATAAGCACCGAAGCCGGCAGGATCGGCTTTGTGGGCGACAAACAGGCCCTCTATCGGGAACTGGTGGACCTGTTGATCAGCAAGGGTGACGCCAGTCGGGCTTTTTCCTATGCTGAGCGGGCCAAGAGTCGGGCTCTTGTTGATCTGCTGGCCTCTGCAGGAAATGCCCTGCAGCCTTTGACACAGACGACACATTTACAGACGACAATCAGTAGACTTTCACAGCTGGAACAAGAGAACCGTATCCTTGCCGATGCCGGAACCCGATCAGCCTCCCCGGCTCAATCCAGAGCGCTGATCGCTACACTGAAAAATGAGCTTGCTCAGCAGGCCCCCGCATACGCCTCGCTGGTCTCCGTCACCAGCCCAAACACTGCAGAGATCCTCAAGTTGCTACGGCCAGACGAGACCTTGCTGGAGTTTTACGGTGAAGGCGACCGTTGGTATCTCTTTGTACTGAACAGACAGACGGTCACAGGACATAAACTGTCATTAAACAATCCGGAAGACATGGTACGAAAGCTGCGTTCCCAAATTGCAGCGACTGACTCAAGCACAGCCTATCAGGAAACCTCACGGGACCTGTACCGACAATTACTGGCGCCGATCGAAACACAACTGACCGAACGCATGGTGATCGTCCCCCACGGCATCCTGCACTATCTGCCGTTCAGCGCACTGATGAACAAAAACGGCAAAGCCTTGCTGGAGCTGCATACCATCAGGATATTGCCGGCTGCCGGCGTCTCGGCCTATCTGAAACCTGTGCGAAAAATGCAGCCAACCACAGCCCTGATACTCGGCAACCCGCTGCTGGCAGACCAACGCCTGTCGCTGCAGCACGCTCAGGAAGAGGCCCGGGCCATAGCGGCACTGCTACCCGGCTCAACGCTTCTGCTAGGCCCTGCAGCGACCCGTTCTGCCCTGATCAGTCAAGCTGGAAATCACCAACTGCTACATATTGCTGCCCATGGCGTGTTTCAGGCTGATACGCCATTGCATTCGGCCCTGTTACTTGCCCCAACCAATACCGATGACGGGCTGTTGCGCGTCGCAGATCTGTACCGTCTGCAGCTGAATGCTGATCTGGTCTCCTTAAGCGCCTGTGAAACCGCCCTGAGTTCGGTAGCAAACGGCGACGATCTGCTGGGTTTTACCCGAGGTTTTTTGTACGCAGGCACCCGTAGTATCATCTCCAGCCTCTGGAAGGTGGATGACCGGGCAACCCGTGACCTGATGCTTGCCTTTTACCGTAATCTGCAGGATATGGATAAGGCACAAGCCCTTGCCCAGGCACAACGGGCCATCAAACAGCAGTTTCCACATCCCTTTTACTGGGCAGCGTTTCAGCTGACCGGCGCGGCGGACTGAGAACTTGCTGACCACCTAACCGCCTGATGTTGTCAGTAATGATTACTGGAGTGGCCTATGAAGACATTACATCACAGCTCAGCATCTACACTTACTGCATGGATTCGCTTTCTGTTCCTGTTTAACATTCTGTTTGTTATCAGCGGGTGCGCCACCACCTCGGTCCCCCTGATTCAGGCTAGCCTGGATGGCGACATGGTACAGGTCAAAAAGCTGATCGCGGCAGGGGCACCCGTCAATGTGCAAGACTGTCACGTCGGCTTCGATTATGTCTGCTGCACCCCCATTACCTGCGCCTCAAACAAGACACACCTGCATGTCGTTAAATACCTGGTAGATCATGGCGCCGACGTCAACACTGTCGATGCCTCAGGACACTTTCCTGGCCCCACTGGTTGGACACCGCTCCACTATGCAGCCTTTCGCGGCAGCCTTGAACTAACCCTTTTTCTCCTCAGTAAAGGTGCCGATAGCTCTATTGCCAACAGCCGTGGCTATACCGCCTACAACCTTGCTGACACCCTCAACCGCAGTGAGATCAAAACGCTGCTTGCCAGCGAGTTCCGAAAACAGTATGCCACTGACGCCCCCAAACCGCCCCAGGCTGCTGCATCAGCTCAATCTCATGCTACATTACGCACGCCTGGCACCGTCTCCGACATAACTGACGCGATTCCCAGCGGAAAGCCGGCCGGCAAGTACGATATTGCCGTTGTGATCGGCAACAGCAGCTACTCCACCACCGGCACCCCCAATGTGGACTACGCCCTGCGGGACGCCCAGACCATGAAGCAGTACCTGATCAAGAGCTTTGGTTACGATCCAGCCAACATCATCTACCTTGAGAATGCAACCCTCACCAAGCTGAACGAAATTTTCGGCACCTCTGACGATTACCAGGGCAAACTCTACAAGTGGGTCAAGCCGGGTCAGAGTAAGATTTTCATCTACTACGTTGGCCACGGCGCACCGGACCAGCAGACCGGTGAAGGCTACTTTGTGCCAGTGGATGCCAACCCGCAATATATCCGCACCAGCGGCTACAAGCTCTCCACCTTCTATGAGAATCTATCCAGAATTCCGGCCGCAAAAAAGACCGTGGTGATCGACGCCTGTTTCTCCGGCAGCTCTGCTAACGGCCAGCTGCTCAAAGGGGTCAGCGGTCTGACCGCCCGCCTGAAGACGGAACCCAAGGCAACGGTTGCTGCCGACCTGCTTTTTACCAGCGCTGGCATGGATCAGGTGGCTGGCTGGTACCCCGAAAAGGGGCACTCACTGTTCACCTATTTCTTTCTGAAAGGGGTTCAGGGGGCAGCGGACAGCAACAAAGACGGACGCATCACCATGGGGGAGATGAAGGCCTGGCTGAACGACCAGGTACCGTACATGGCCCGCCGCCTGACCGGCAACGAGCAACAGCCGGTATTGATCGGTAAGGATGAAGACGAGTTGATGTTATTAAAAAACTAAAATAACAGGAGGTTTTCCATGTCGAACAGAAAGAAGATCTGCATCAACACCGGCGGCGGTGATGCGCCGGGCTTAAACGCGGTAATCGAGGCGGTTACCATGGCGGCTTACAACCGTCAGTGGGAGGTGTACGGCATCAAATCCGGCTATACCGGCCTGCTGAACACCGATGAGATCATCCGGCTGACCCCGGAAAAGGTGGACGGCATTGCCAGCACCGGCGGCACCATCCTGGGCACCACCAACAAGGGTAACCCCTTTTCCATGCCGGTCTGCAACGCTGCCGGTGAAAGCGAACTGCGCGACGTCTCCGACAAGGTTATGGAGAACTTCAAACGGATGCGCTTTGATGCCCTGGTGGCGGTGGGGGGCGACGGCAGCCTGGAAATCGCCCATCAGTTTGCTGAAAAAGGGATGCCGGTGGTGGGAGTACCCAAGACCATTGATAATGATATGGGCGGCACCGTGATCACCTTTGGTTTTGATACGGCTGTCAACATTGCTACGGAGGCGATCGACCGATTGCACTCCACGGCCAAGTCACACGACCGGATCATGGTGGTAGAGGTGATGGGACGCAATGCCGGATTTATTGCCCTGAATAGTGGTATCTCCGGCAATGCCGACGTAATCCTGATCCCCGAGATCCCCTTTGATCTGGAAAAAGTCTGCGACAAGCTAATGGAAAACGAGCTGAACGGCCGCAAGTACGCCATTGTGGTGGTGGCCGAAGGGGCAGTACCCAAGGATGGAGAGGTCGTTACCAAAGGTTCCGGCGAGGCAGGACGTCAACATGTGCTGCTGGGCGGCATAGCCGACTATGTGGCCAAAGAGATCTCCAGACGTACCGGCAAGGATTCACGCTCCATGGTGCTGGGACACCTGCAGCGGGGCGGCTCCCCCACCACCTTTGACCGTCTGTTATCACTCCGTTTCGGTGCGGCGGCAGTGAGGGCCATTGAAATGGGCAAGTTTGATCACATGGTTGCCCTCAAATCCCCGGATATCGCGCTGGTGCCGCTTGCAGAAGCGCTTGGCATTCAGAAACGGGTTGATATCCACGGGGACACGGTCTTGACCGGCAAGGATATCGGCATCTGCTT
>CAZYMK010000286.1:0-4271 GCA_964648885.1 uncultured Geobacter sp.
CGGAGGTGGAGGCCTGATAGAAGCGGGTCTTTTTCTCTAACCCCAGAATGCGGATTGCCTCCAGGATCCTCAACGGACCGATGGCATCAGCATTGGCGGTGTATTCAGGAGTCTCAAAGGAGACGGCAACATGGGACTGGGCCGCCAGGTTGTAGATTTCGTCCGGTTGTACTGTCTGGATGATCCGGATCAGGTTGGTGGAGTCGGTCATGTCGCCGTAATGCAGCACCAGACGACGGTTGTCCACATGGGGGTCCTGATAGAGATGATCAATCCGGTCGGTGTTGAACAGGGAGGCGCGGCGTTTAATGCCGTGGACCTCGTAGCCTTTTTCCAGCAGTAATTCGGCCAGATAGGCGCCGTCTTGGCCTGTGATGCCGGTGATCAGGGCTTTTTTCATGCTATCGTTCTCCTCGATTGCACGGATATGTTGTTGTTCCACAGGGACAGCGGTAATTTCACCAAAACCGGCCCCCTCGGGATAAAAAAGGCGGCTGACTGTCATCCGGTCGCCGCCTTTTCTCTGTTCTGAATATGCGTTTACTTCTGAATTTCGACAGCCTGTGTCAGCACCAGAGCATCAAAGGTGCGGTTGAGGGACTTGCTGGGGAAGTTGGGCAGTGCCGGAGAATCGGCATACTTGATCTTATCCCCTTTAGCCACCTTCATCGGCAGTGCGGCTACCCAGACCTTCTTGCCGTCGTCATGCTGTACTTCCATGTAGATATACTGTCCGCCATCCAGCACCTCCAGCACCTTGCCGGTCTTGGTGGGTACGCCTTGCGGAATCGGCATCGGCTTCAGGCCGGCATGGGGATCCTGGGCGGCACCATGTACGGCATCCTGCGGCATGGCTCCCTTACCTTCTGCAGCCGGTGCCATGCCGCCAACCGGCGGGTGACCGGCCGGCAGTGTGGCATTCTGTTGATTGGTGGGGGCCTCGGTCTTGGGTTTGTCCTGGCAGCCGGTCAGGGCAAAACTGGCGATCATTGCAGCAACAAGTAGATGTTTCACAGATATCCTCCTCATGTATAGTCGTGATGTAGTTGAATACTCTAGCACAGCTTGACCGACCAAAACAAAGAAAAAAGGACCTGACGGTTGCCGATTGTCAGGACTATGCTATAGAGACAGATATCAATCCGTCAGGAGGGGGCTGCCATGTTTGAATCCGCCGAACTGGGACACAAGATCAGCAAGGAACAGTACAAGAAAGAACTGCCCGGACTGCGTGAAGATCTGCTGGATGCCCAGCTTGACCTGCTGCAGTCGGCCAAGTTTCCGGTCATCATTCTGTTGGCCGGTGTGGATTGCGCAGGCAAAGGCGAAACCATGAACCAGCTGCATGAATGGATGGACCCGCGCCATATCGAATCCCATGCTCAGCGTGAACTGACCGACGAAGAGCGGGAGCGTCCGCCAATGTGGCGCTACTGGCGTGACCTGCCCCCCAAAGGCAAGATCGGCATCTTTATCGGCTCCTGGTATTCAGCACCGCTGATAGATAATGTGCAGGGCAGAACAAAAAACGCAGAGCTTGACCAGCAACTGGACCGGATCTCTCATTTTGAGACCATGCTCTGCAACGAAGGGGCACTGATACTTAAATTCTGGCTCCACCTTTCTGAAAACCAGCAGAAAAAACGTCTCAAAAAGCTTGAGAAAGACCCAAAAACCAGCTGGCGAGTCACCGAAACTGACTGGAAGAATTTCAAGATGTATGACCGTTTCCGCCTGGTCTCGGAACGGATGCTACGCAGCACCAGCACACCGGAGGCCCCCTGGATCATTGTGGAAGGCGCTGATGAACGGTACCGTTCACTCTCCATCGGCAGGGCCCTCCTCGACGCCCTGCGCCGCCGCCTTGATGCTCCCCAGTTGGCGGCAGCGCCGGAGCCGCTGCCACCGATGTTCAGCTCTATCGACGGTCTGCATATACTACAGACCCTTGATATGAGCAAAGAAATTGCCAAGAAAAAATATGATGATGAGCTAAGCACTCTGCAGGGCCGCCTGAATCAGCTCTCACGCCACAAGGATTTCAACAAGCTGTCTATTGCTGTGGTCTTTGAAGGTAACGATGCCGCCGGCAAGGGAGGCAGCATCCGGCGGGTCACCCAGGCCCTGGATGCCCGTGCCTACCGCATCATCCCGATCGCCGCCCCCACGGAAGAGGAGCGGGCCCAGCCCTATCTCTGGCGTTTCTGGCGCCATCTACCCCGCCGAGGACGGTTTGCCATCTTTGACCGCTCCTGGTATGGGCGTGTGCTGGTGGAACGGGTGGAAGGTTACTGCACCCAGGCCGACTGGATGCGCGCCTATGGTGAGATTAACGACTTTGAAGAGCAGATGGTGCGCAACCGCACGGTGGTGGTAAAATTCTGGCTGGCCATCACTCAGGAGGAACAGCTCAAACGGTTCAAGGAGCGTGAGAAGATCAGCTTCAAGCGGTTCAAGATAACCGAAGATGATTGGCGCAACCGCGAAAAATGGCCGCTCTACGAGCAAACGGTCTGCGATATGATAGACCGGACCAGCACTGAAATTGCCCCCTGGACCCTGGTGGAGGCCAACGACAAGAACCATGCACGGATAAAAGTTCTGAAGACGCTCTGCAGTCGGATTGAACTGGCCCTTGAAAAAATCTAGGCTTCACGGTATAGAAATCAACGTTTGATAATCGTGTTTTCTGCATAAGGATCGAACCATGCCCATTCCAGCCGAAGTACTACATGCACTGAACATTAGCAATGATGCCCTGATCAAGCACCTGATCGACGACACCCGCAGTGTCTACTCAACCATGTTGGGATTTGACTTGATGCACCTTCCCTTGGAAGTTGACCCCATGGAACATTTCAAGGATTGCGTCTCTGCCATGGTGGGGCTGGCCGGCACCTACAACGGCCTGATCTCGATCCATCAGCCCTGCTCACTGGCCATCAAGGTCACTGAAGCGATGCTTGATATGGAGGTAACCGAGGTCGGGCAGGATGTCTTCGACGCCTTGGGTGAAATCGCCAACATGGTGGCCGGTAATGTCAAGCAGCACCTCTCCAAGGGGGGGCTGGATGTACGGCTCTCTACCCCGTCCGTTGCCACCGGCAGCGATTATGTGATCTGCGCCAAGCAGGCCAACTCACTGAACCTGCTGTTTGATCTTGATGAGGAATGGCTGCTGGTCAGTATCGTGCTGGAAATTGAGTAACGGTGCGGAAGAATCAGGGGAGTAGTCGCACAAAGAGCCGCTCAGTGCAGCGTAACAGTGCAAAGAAAAGCTCGCTGGCACCGTTGCCGCTCAAGCAGCTATAAGGATGGCGCACATAGAAGGGGATCGCCCCGGCGCACAGGGCAGCCAGACAGCCGGTCAGTAATCGATCATCAGCCATCAGAATCGCCGACAGGGGAGTTGCCGTCAACTCCCCTGTTTGTATAAGTCCATCCGGGTACGGCTTTTTACGCACCCCGCTGATAAAGCGCATGCCGGGAAACTGCCGGGCAAACCAGGCGACGCGGGGGCCAACCGGTCGATTGGAAAGAATCACGATCCGCTCTTCTCCAAACACCTTTGTTGCCTGCTGCAGCCAAGCCACCATCTCAGGCAGGGGCTGATCGGCGCCGTGCGGAGCCAGCACCCCGTCAAAATCCAGGGCAAGGGCACGAACCCCCTGAGCAGCCAGCTGTTGCGGCGGGTAATCAAGCAGCCGCGCCAACGGCGGCGTATCAGCCAGCAACCAGTAAAGCTCTCGCCGATAGCGCCAGCCGTCAGTTATCCCTTTTAGTACATGTCCGATGACCTTACTCCTTGAATGAACTTTTCTGCGCCTTACTGATCAGGAAATAAACGATTCCCAGCACCAACAGGGTCACGCTCAGAAAGGCCTGGGTCTTAATGTCGTCATGACGTAGGGTGGAGATCAGAATCTCCCGCACCATTGCCACCACCACCACCCCGACAAAGACCAGGATATTAAAACTGCCACCTTTCAGGTTCTTGATCTCGTTTTCCAAGAGTTCGATCATCATCCAGAGGATCAGCATGGAACCCAGGGCAGAGAAGATTGCCTTCTCAGGCTTCCCGTCAAACACCTGTATGATATCTTTAACAAAAAGTCCCACTACAGCGATAGATAATCCTGCCAGAGACAGCACCAGTATTAGGTTCAGACCATAGGTAAATCGTTCTGAAAGTCGAACCAGGCCCGTCTCCAGCGAACGAGAGACAAAGACCTTGCTCATTTCTGCATCACGGTAGGAAGAGGTCATCACCG
>CAZYMK010000287.1:0-4266 GCA_964648885.1 uncultured Geobacter sp.
CACGGGCCTCAACCGGGGTACCCATAATGATGATAATGATGTCCCCCTTACGCAGCCCGGAAGCCAGAAGCATCTTTTCGGCTAGCGCCACCTGCTGCTCCATTGTTTCCAGTATCTGAATCGATCGTGTTCTGACTCCCCAGTACAACGAAAGTTTCCGCTGTATCGGTGGCGTATTGGTGAAGGCAACGATCGGAATCGCTGGCCTAAACCGCGAGATCAGCGCCGCAGTGCTACCTGAGTGCGTAAAGACGGCGATAGCCTTGGCCTTCAGGCTGGCTGCTGCGCGGCAGGCGGCCTCACCAACCGCCTGGGCTATGCTGGGAGTAAGCTGCGCAGGCGCATCGTGACTGTTGCCCAAACCTGCCATCTCAACATCCAACGCAATCCGTGCCATCGTTTCAACCGCTGCTACCGGATACGCGCCTGAAGCAGTTTCTCCCGAGAGCATAACTGCATCTGTGCCGTCGATAATGGCGTTGGCAACGTCAGATGTCTCGGCACGGGTCGGACGGGGGTTGGTGATCATCGACTCCAGCATCTGTGTTGCCGTAATCACCGGTTTGCCTGCCTGATTGCAGGCCATGATGATCTTCTTCTGGATCAGCGGCACCTTTTCAGCCTGGATCTCAACCCCCAGATCGCCACGGGCAACCATGACCGCATCAGTCACCTTCAGAATTTTCTTGAAATTCCTGAGCGCCTCGGGTTTTTCAATCTTGGCCACCACTGGGATATCTTTGCCGGCACTGTAGATAATCCGCTTGATCTGCTCAACATCCTCGTGGGTGCGTACAAACGAGAGTGCAATGTAATCCACATCGATCCAGAGACAGAAGTCCAGGTCGGCCAGATCCTTTTCGGTTAAAGACGGTGCCGACACCTTGACTCCGGGCAGATTGATCCCCTTATTGTTCTTCAGCAAACCTCCGTAGACCACCTGACAGCGCACCTCTTCGCCCGCTATTGCAAGCACCTTCAACTCAAGCAGACCATCATCCAGCAGGATGCGCGCTCCTGGCGTAACATCCCGTGGCAGTTCAGTATAGATCGTGGGGATCATGCCATCTGCACCAAGGATATCTGCAGTGGTGATGACCACTTCATCACCTTTCTGCAGTTGCATGCCGTCACCTGCCATTTTCCCGGTACGGATCTTTGGTCCCTGCAGATCAGCCAGAATACCGACCTCCTTACCCAGCCTGGCTGATACATCCCGTATGCTGTTAATCAGCAACGCCTTGTCATCAAGCGTACCGTGCGAGAAGTTCAGGCGAAAAAGGTCAACGCCCGCCACCAGCAGACGCTCAAGCATTTCCGGTGAACTACTGGCCGGCCCCAAGGTTGCAACAATCTTTGTCCTGCGACGTTCTCTATGCATGTCTGGTCACCTATGCGTGTAGTGCTTCGTTGTGGACATCCAGTGCCGCCTCTTTCATCGCCTCACTCAGGGTTGGATGGGCGTGAAACTGCGCTCCCAGGTCACGGGCAGTCCCCTTAAGAGTCATGGCCGTAACCGCCTCTGCAATCATCTCCGACGCCCGTGGCCCAACAATATGCACCCCCAGCAGGCGGTCAGTTTCAGTATGGGCTAGCACCTTGACAAACCCTTCGGTCTCATCCATGGCACGGGCCCGGCCATTTCCCATAAAATTGAATGACCCGACCCGATACGTGGTATCTGCCTCTTTCAACTGTTCTTCAGTCTGGCCGACCGAGGCCCCCTCAGGCCAGGTATAGACCACACCCGGCAGACAGTCATACGCTACTGTCGACGGCCTTCCGACCATACGCTCCACGCAGGCCACTGCCTCTTCAGAGGCCTTGTGGGCCAGCATCGGCCCAGGGATCAGATCGCCAACCGCATAGATGCCGGCAACAGTGGTCTGGTAATCAGCATCAACCTGCAGCCTGCCGCCCTTGTCAGCGACAACACCTAACTGTTCCAGCCCCAACCCTTCTACAGCCGGCGTGCGACCAATGGCAACCAGCAGCCGATCACAGGCTAGTTGGCCTGTTTCCCCAGCAGTTTCATACTGCACAACCGCCCCGGCATCGGTGCGCTGTACCCCGGTCACACGGGTCTCCAATTTGAACGTAATCCCTTGTTTTTTGAGTGAACGCTGCAGCGTAGTTGCCACCTGGCGATCACTGGCTGGTATGATACCGGGCAACGCCTCCACAACCGTGACATTGGCACCAAGCCGTTGCCAGACCGATCCCAGCTCAAGGCCGATATAACCGCCACCCACCACCACCAGATGCTCAGGCACCGAGCTAAAACAAAGTGCCTCACGGGCCGACACCACCAGCTGGCCATCAAAAGGGATACCGGGCAGCGCTATCGGTTGGCTGCCGGTTGCCAAAAGCACACGGTGGGCACCAAGCTGCTGATCATTGACCAGCACCCCATGCAGGCCTGCACTGTCTGCCCCTGCCAACGTTGCTTCGCCCTGCACAATCGTAATCTTGTGCTTCTTGAACAGATAGGCAATGCCGTCGGTCAGACGTTTAACCACCCCTTCCTTGCGGGCCTGCATAACCGCCAGGTTAAGGCGGGGCGGTTCAATCTCAATACCATGCAGTGCAAACTTATCCCGCGCCAGGGCAAAATGCTCACTGGAGTCAAGCAGGGCCTTACTGGGAATACAGCCCTCATTCAGGCAGACACCACCCAACGTGGCCCGTTTCTCCACCACTGCCACACGCATGCCCAGCTGACTGGCCCGCAAGGCAGCAACATACCCGCCAGGGCCAGCCCCTATCACCACCAGATCAAACGGTTCCATCAGCTTAATTCCTTCCTAACGGGGCCTGGTCTGCACAAACAGGCTGTCTTCATACAGCACTGTCCCCTGTTGCGCAGCTGCCCCTTTAAAGTAATCAACCAGATCAAGACCATTGATTGTCTTCTGGTACGACAGCTCCTGCTGGACAAGATCACGCCGCACCAGTGAACGGTTGCCATCACTGAAACTCTTTGCTGCAACCTTGTCAGAAACATACGGCAGCCGCAGCATCCGTTCGCTGGCAAACAGCTTGACCAGATCAGTCCCAAAGGGCGGCTCGACCAGAATTTCCCAATCATCATGGTCAGCAGGCACCTGATGCACCACACCGGGCTGCAGAAACTGCTGGATTTTGAACGGACCAGGATACAGCCTGACCACCTGCTTGTCTTCATTGATCGCGAACAGGTACACAAACAGCGGCTTGGCAGTCTGGATCAGAAACTGCAGCTTTTCTCCGGCACGGTAAACCTGATGGCGGTCACCCTTGGTGGTGTTCAGCTTTACCAGCTTCTGTTCCGCTTGGCCGGAAATATCAGCAACAACAGACAAACCGCCAGTAACCGGATTGGTGGTGGTGTAAGGGATCAGGGTCCGCTCAATGGTTTCTTCTGCGCTGCCCAGCACCCTACCTTGCAGGTTTTTCAGGGTCATCACCACGGTTACCCGACCGGCCCCTTCAAAATAGTAGCCGTCCAGCACGGCATCGGCACCGCTAAACTGTGCGGCGCTGGTCTCAAGGTTGGTCATCTGCTTAGCCTTGGCTGCCAGCCCACGGGTATTGGAAAGCGAGCGGGTAACCGGCTGTTCCTCCAGCACCTCAAAACGCTGGCTACTCACCAGTAAGCTGCGTGCCCTGGCAGTCACGTATTCAGCAAACTCGCTTGAATAGCGATTTTTCCGCTCAACAACCGGGTTGATAAACACCTTCAACCCGCTCTTGCCAGCACTGGCCTTCTGCACCAAGCGCTTCAACCGGCTATCCATGGACTCACTGAAACTTTCTTTGGGCAACTTCTGCACTGCCAGGGCTGCTGCCAGGCTCTTGCAGCCACTGTTATCCTGAGCAGGACAGTACTTGACAAACACCCGCAGCAGCTCACCATCACGCTGATAATTGGCCCCAACCACCTGGTCGGCCTGCTCCATAAAATCACTGAAACTGAAACCGGCTGCCGAAAGCGCACTCTCAAGCTCATTCACCAGAAAGGCTGAAAGGTTTGCTGTCTCGCCGGTCACCGCATCCTTTACATTGGCCTTGTCAAGGTACAGTTTCTTACCGGCACCGGCCTTTTCCTTCATCTCTGCTGCCACACCAGCAGCCAGCGCCTTCAGCGAGGCTGGCTCGGAAGACCAGAAGGCATGGGAGGGGATGATTGAAAACAGCAACAGGCCGATAACTGCAACAAAACGGATGATCACGGGAATAGCTCCTCACGTATCTGTTTAAAATGATCCACCAGGCCGGAGCATTCCA
>CAZYMK010000288.1:0-4255 GCA_964648885.1 uncultured Geobacter sp.
CGGGCCTGCCTGATGACCTCACGCCGCACCTCCGGCAGGCCAAAGACCGCCTCGGACAACAGCTCAGGATTCAGATGCGGCTCGTACCAGGCCGCATAGACGGCAGGGTCATGCAGACGGTAGTCGGCAGAAAGATCCACTACCTTTTTACCGGCAGCCAGAAAAGCAGGTACTACCCGCATGGCAGCCTGGTGCGGCAGTGCAGTAAAGATCAGATCAGCCTTGGCAGCAATGGCAGCGGCCTCCAGCGGCTCCAGCAGCAGATCACAACGTCCTCGCAAGGTCGGAAAGGTGTCGGAAATCCGCTTGCCGGCACTCTGTTCAGAGGTCACACAACTGATCTCAACCTGGGGATGCCGATCCAGCAGACGGATCAGTTCAAGGCCGGTATAGCCACTGGCTCCAACAATCGCAATCTTCAGCATGGTTCGTCTGTCTCCTGTTTCACTTGATGCACTGCCTCAGCCGACAACGGTTCCGGCTCCGGTTCAACCACATACAGTTCGTATAAAATAGCCAGCAAAAGCGGACCAAAGATGGCGCCAAGCACCCCGAAGGCAGCCAGACCGCCAAAGGCACCGATCATGATCGGCAGCAGCGGCAGCGTAACCCGACTGCTCATAAAGAGCGGTTTAACAAAATTATCGGACATCCCCACCGCAAAAAAGCCCCAAACCACCAGTATTAAGGCCTTCACCGCTGCCCCCTGAAGGTAGAGATAAACAGCTGCGGGCAGCCAGATAATGGCAGTCCCCACCACCGGGATCAGACCGCCGATACCGGTCAACACAGCCAGCAACAGCGGTGAAGGCAACCCAAACAGCAGATAGGCTGTGCCGGCCAAAACCCCTTGCACCAGACAGGTCAGCAAGGTACCGAAGATAAAGCCGGACAGAACACTCTGCACGACACGGGACAGTCGATCCTGCAGTGTTGTCTCGAGGGGCAGCATCTTGCGTAGCCAGATCAGTACCCGTTGGCCATCGTGGTAGACAAAGAACAGCACAAAAAGCATAAACGCCAGATTAACCAAAAAACCAAAAGAGTTTGCAAGCAGGGCACTCAGAAAACCAAGCAGCCGTGACAGAGCCTCTTTCGAGTTCGCCACCAGATTCTCACTCAGGTTGAAGTTGGTTTCTCCCAACAGAGACTTCAACTTCTCTACATGAGGCACAAGACGCGGATCCGTAAGCCAGCGCTGAAACAACTGATCAGCACTGCCGCTATTCACACTGGCACTGACTGCCGTGTACAGCGCCGACACCTCTTGCGCCAGAACCGAGATCAGACTGATCACCGGCACCACCAGCAGAAGAATCACGGCCAGGGTCATCAGCCCGGCAGCCTGAACCTCACGCCCTTTCAAAACCTTCAACAACTGCCGGTAGGCCGGAAAAGTGATGATGCCGATCACTAAAGCCCAGGCAATTGGCGAAAGAAACGGCAGCAGTATCTTACCCAGCAACCAGGCCCCGACCAGAATCAGGGCAAATGCCAGCAAGGTATTCAGCAGGGTACGGTCCATAGGTTCTTTCTCCTACAATGAAAAAGGGGGAAACCCTTACGGATTGCCCCCTGTAGCACATCTTTGCAGCGTATGAACAGTAATTGTGTCTAGCGCTTGGAGAACTGGAAGCGGGCGCGGGCTGCTCTACGGCCATACTTCTTACGTTCTTTTACCCGTGAATCACGGGTAATGAAGCCGGCTTTTTTCAGCTCGGGACGTTGCTCCGGGTCAGCTTCCAGCAAGGCCTTGGTGATACCGTGCTTGATGGCACCGGCCTGACCTGAGTCACCGCCACCACAGACGTTGACAAAAATATCGAACTTGTCGACATTATCGGTCAGTTCCAACGGCTGGCGTACCACCATTTTGGAGGTCTCACGGCCAAAGTATTCGTCAAGGGTCTTGTTGTTAACAACGATACGGCCTGCGCCGGGCTTGAGCCATACGCGAGCTATTGAACTCTTTCTTTTGCCAGTACCGTAAAAGCTGACTGCTGCCATATCTCTATCTCCTCAGAAAACTAAAGTAAAATTTACAGACTAAGTTGTGCAGGCTGTTGTGCCTCATGGGGGTGGCTGGTGCCGCTGTAGATCTTTAGCTTCTTCAGCATATGGCGAGCCAGCTTGTTCTTGGGCAGCATCCCTTTCACAGCCTTGCGGATCAACTCCTCAGGCTTCTTGACCAGCATCTCGCCGGCAGTGGTTGACTTGATGCCGCCGGGAAAACCGGAGTGGCTGTAGTAAACCTTGTCAGCTACTTTATTGCCGGTCAGGGCAACCTTCTCGGCGTTCACCACTACTACAAAATCACCGGTATCAACACTGGGGGTATAGATCGGCTTATGCTTGCCGCGCAGCACATTGGCGATCTGGGTGGCCAGACGCCCCAGCACTGCATTCTCTGCATCCACCACGAACCACTGGTGGTTGACGGTTTCTTTTTTGGCTACTTCTGTTCTCATTACGAACCTCACAACGGCGTACAAGAATACGCCTTAGTTTTACGAAGAGGTGCACTTTACGTGAGGGGTGTTAAACGTGTCAAGCAAAAAATTAAAGACCTGTCCCGAACGGAGTTGCCAGCAGAGCCGCTTCTGTGCTACAGAGACAGAGCTTTAAGCAATATTTTTTACAAGGAAACCAGCAATGCGTATCAATCAAAACGAGATCGAACATGTGGCCAAACTGGCCCGCCTTGTCCTTTCTGATCATGAGAAGCAGCTTTTCGCCGGTCAGATGGGGGCGATACTCACCTACGTTGAGTCCCTCAACGAACTGGACACCACCGGCATCCTGCCCACCTCCCATGCGGTGCCAATGCAAAACGCCTTCCGTTCTGATTGTGTGGCACCTTCCATCGGCCACGACCGGGCCCTGGCCAATGCCCCTGACAAGAACGAGACCTACTTCCGGGTTCCCCCGGTCATAGAATAGAAGAGTATATTCCCATGAAACTTTACGAACAGACCATCCACCAGCTGCACCAGCAGCTGAAAGAACGGCAGCTCTCTTCAGTTGAGTTGACCAAGGCATACCTTGCCCGCATTGAGGCCACGAACCCTGCAGTGAATGCCTTTATCACCATTACCCCTGAACAGGCCCTGGCCGATGCGACAGCCGCTGACCAACGGATTGCGGCTGGTGACTGCACCACCCTGACCGGCATTCCGGTGGCGCTGAAAGACATCTTTCTGACCGATGGTGTCCGTACCACCTGCGCATCAAAGATGCTGGACAACTTCATTGCCCCCTATGATGCTACGGCCTGGTCCGGAATGAAGGCACAGGGGGCCGTACTGCTGGGCAAGCTGAACATGGATGAGTTTGCCATGGGGTCCTCCTGTGAGAACAGCGCCTTTGGCCCGACCCGCAACCCCTGGAACCTGGACCATATCCCCGGCGGCTCCTCCGGCGGTTCTGCTGCGGCCATTGCAGCCCAACAGGCCGTGGCCACGCTGGGTACCGACACCGGCGGTTCAATCCGCCAGCCAGCCTCCCACTGCGGTTGTGTTGGCCTGAAGCCCACCTATGGCCGTGTCTCCCGCTATGGCGTGATCGCCTATGCCTCTTCACTGGATCAGGTGGGGCCGATGACCCGTGACGTGACCGACGCAGCCCTGCTGCTGGGAGCCATTGCCGGACACGACCCCAAAGACTCCACCAGTGTGGACTGCCCGGTGCCGGACTACACGGCAGCATTGAAGCAGGGAGTCAAAGGGCTCACAATCGGCCTGCCCAAGGAGTATTTTATCGATGGACTTGATGCAGATGTGCAGCAGGCCATGGATCAGGCCATAGCGGTCTACCGTCAACTGGGGGCTGAATTTGTTGAGGTCTCGCTGCCCCACACCACCTATGCCGTGGCAACCTACTACCTGATCGCCACTGCCGAAGCCAGTTCCAACCTGGCACGCTATGAAGGGGTTCGTTTTGGCCACCGTGCCAAGGAAAGCTCCGGCCTGATTGATCTGATGATGCAGTCCCGTTCGGAGGGGTTCGGGGCTGAAGTCAAGCGCAGGATCATGCTGGGCACCTACGCCCTCTCTTCCGGCTACTATGATGCCTACTACATCAAGGCCCAGAAGGTACGCACCCTGATCCATCAGGATTTTATTGAGGCATTCAAATCGGTTGATCTGCTGCTGACCCCGGTAGCGCCCACCCCGGCCTTCAGGATCGGTGAAAAAACCGCTGATCCGCTGCAGATGTACCTGTCCGATATCTTCACCATCCCGGTCAACCTGGCCGG
>CAZYMK010000289.1:0-4235 GCA_964648885.1 uncultured Geobacter sp.
ATGGTGACGGACAGCCAGTCGTTGCTCTGGTCATTTTTCAGCAGGCGCACGGTGGAGGCGCCGGTGGGGCATGGCGTGGTTTCCTCTGTAGCTGGAAGTGCTTGTTGTCTGATGTAAAAGCATTGCCTTGTGACGGCGGCTCTTGCTGTTACAGGTTAAGGTGAACCCGCATGGCATCGTTGATCCTTGCCTGCAGGTTTGTGTCTGAAATCGTACCGAGACAGAGTGCCAATCGCTGTTTTGAGATTGTTCTGATCTGATGAGCAAGTACGATTGAGTCAGAATCAAGGCCGACAACACCTGTTTTCAACAGTGCTTCATTGGGGTAGAGTTTGCGGCCCTTTTTGAGAGATGTCAGGGGAAGGACGGTCACGACTGGCATGACGGTGTTCGTTGTTTCATCGCTTATTACCAGTACTGGACGTCTCCCCTGCTGTTCTGAACCGATCACAGGTTTTAAGTCAGCCATGAATACAGACCACTTGTAGCTCATAGTGCCGCATCCAGGTCTGCATGTTCAAAGGCTTGATTAATTTCCCTGACATCAGCCATAAAGAGCGGGTCGCTGCCTGCAGAGAGCAGTGCACTTCTGATTTTTTCCTGCCTCATACGCGCAAGCTCCTCTCGGATAGAACGCTCTACAAAAGCGCTTAATGATTTGATCTGGTTGGTCTTTACAAAGTCACGAGCTTCCTGCAATACACGGTCGTCTATGGCAAAGGTGGCCTTCATTTATTACCTCCTTTTGTCTGGCATTTTGTACCAATACTATGCTGTCTTTTGTGTGGAGTCAAGTTGAGGTTGGCAATACCCCAGCGATATGACGCTGCTTGCAACGGCTGCCAGGCGCTGGAAAGAGATTCGGGATGTCTGGAGTTAGTAGCATAGCAATGCATTTCAAGCAGCATGGTGGGACAGTCAGACATTCGTTGAATCTAGCGATACAGGGCTGTTGCTCGCTCTAACTCTACGGCAACCTTCTCCCGCAGCCACTCCGGTTCAAGCAGTTCCACATGGCTGCCATGCTTCAATATCTCCATGGCCACTTCTGCCTCATGGGAGGCAGGTAAGGTCAAGATCAGGCTGCCGTCTTCCTGTTGTTCTTCGGTTTGCCCTTCACACCAGATAACACCCTTGATCCATCTGCTGCGTTCCGGAGAGAACCGGAGCTTGACGTTAAAGCTCTTTCTGTTTTGGAAAATGCCAAAGGTGTCATGCAAAAACGGTTGCCACTCCTGTTTGGGGCGGATGGCAAACTCCTCTGCCTCTACCTTGCAGATGGTCATCCTGCCCAGTACAAAATCCCGCCATTCATTCCGCAAATGACAGAAGGCGATCAAGTGCCAGGTCCCCTGATAGTTGACCATGTGGTGTGGCTCTACCGTGCGCATGGTACAGGCTGACGATGCAGGCGAGTAGTAGCAGAAGGACAGTAATCGCCCCTGTAGCAGGGCAGCAGTAACATTCTGGAAAATAACCGGTTCAGTGGGATTGATCCCGTTCCACCGGAAGGAAAAGGCGTCCTCCGGGTGGGCCTTGCCCGGCAGGCTGGCAGCCAGCAATGAACCAAGCTGTGTTGCTATCCTTCCCAGTTCATCGCCAATGCTTCCGGCTGAAGCCTCGGTAATCAGTTTACGGGAGATCAGCAGCGCCAGCAGTTCGTCCTGGGTAAGCCGCATAACCGGCAGTTGGAAGGTCAGGTCAGTGTAGTAATAGCCTTTGCGGGATTCATCATATTCCAGCGGGGCCTGCAACCGGTCACGGAAGTATTCGATAGAACGGTGGGCGGTTTTGGTGGAAAGTTCAAACTGGTCTGCCAACTTGGTGGCGTTGGGGTACCGGCCATGACGGGTTTCATTATCAAACCAGATGAACCGTTCAAGAAAGAGTTGATTGCCCATGCTTCACCTCGGTCAGTTGTAGCCGTTTTTGCAGTTTACTCGTGTTCATTGGTGTACTGATCCGGCATGTCAGGTTGCGACAAGCAGCAACAGCTGATTTTCAATATCTTGCCAATAGTCTTCCAGATTCAACGTTTCTATCCGCATCTGTTTTAGCACTATGGAAAATCACTGTCTCCGAAATGCAGCCAATCCTCTTCAGGCAGAGACCGTAAAAATGCGTCAACGGCATCAATAGCACCATGTTGATCTGCATATTCAATATGGATTGTAATACATGCAATTTTTTGAATACCTGTTGTACAGAGCCATCCATTCAGTATCATTGGCGGTGGTGGACTGACCCCGTTTTTCTTTGGCAGCATTTCCCATAACTCATGCCATCTGCTTTGTCTTGGGCAACACCTGTTGTTTGAAAAGACATAACTCATCAATTCATCTTTCATTGGCATCTCCAATCATTTGAACACCTCTTTCTGTTTCAACATCAACAAAGCGGAAGGTGGTTCTGTTCCAGATAAATGCATCATTCAGATTCTCATGTCTGGCAATCAACATCTGAATTACCTCGAAGGAACAACGTAAATCTTCTGGTTAGAATAGGGGCTGCCAGCACCATAAGGGTTGTTGATGCTGTCTGATGAATATTGACTTCCGTACCTTCCGTATGGGTTTGATGTGGAGTCTGGGTCGTATGGATTAGAACTTAGCTTGCCACGGTAGTTTCCGTTGCTGTCGTACAGCTTGGGGGCATCGGTAGCGTAAGGGTTTCTCCATGATTGATTGCTGTATGGACTGCCGTAGCGACTATAAGGGTTCATCAGACCATCAGCTTTGTAGGGGCTTCCAGCTCCGTAGGGGTTTGAAAGACAGTTGGGATCAAATTGATTACATCCTGCGTTAGCCATACCGGTAAACGGCAATAAACTGATTGATACCCCGATAAAATACATTTTTCTGTTCATTTCCTGCCTCCTTGGAGAGTAGTCAGACAATTTATCGTCTGTGCTGACAGGATAACAGCACACCCTCCCCAAAGAGCGTCATAGGTACAAAATTATTTGAATGCCTATTCTCCTGACAAAATGTTTATCGCCCATTCAACAGCATCAGGATAATGTTCAGTATCCAATACAAATTCTTGCCCTCTTGCTACAGACTCCAAATAGCAAAATCCATCATTATCCGTTGGTAACTGCCATCGGCTTATCTTTTCGTGCGACGACAGAGGCGGTTTTCCTTCATCAGGATACATCCATCTCGGCACTCGCCAAAAACTTCGATTCTTGTTAGGTGCTGTCAGTTGCAGAGATTCATTGAACTTTTTAAATGTGCCAGCGCCGGGAAGATGTTCAATGCCTGGCATACCAAGCGAGTCTGCTGCAACATACAATACATTTTTGCCCTGCCGCTTGCCATGCAAGTGCGGGTGTTGCTGTGCCCAATCAGGAATCGGATCTTTCCCAATCTGGATGATCGATCCAATTCTAAGATAACCAAACAGTGCATGAATATCTTGAGCGCCTTGCACGTAGCGATAAATACCACTCGCTACCTCGCACTGCCGAAACCACCCGAAAAACAGGAAAAGAGCTCCAATGCCAATATTATGGTTATGCAGCACACCTGCCGCACTGCCACATTGTCCCAGTGCTGCCTTCCAGGCTGGTGTCGTTCTGGTACAGATATTTTCCGAGAGATCAGGGTCAAGATGGGCTCGGTCGGTTCCTGTGAGAGAAACCTTTGCTTTTGAGCTGTTTATCCTTTTCCCCTTCAGGTCAGTTACAATCTTGCCTAAATTGTGCCCTTCAACTGCCAGATCACTGTAGGTAACCGTGCCGTGACGATCGGGTATGGGCAGAGAAATCATGGTTCCGTCAGGCATAATGGGGTTGGAAATACAGCCGGTTCCGCTGTCAAAGCCTTTACGGCTGAATATAATGTGCATTGATTTTCCAGCTTTCATTGTTTGGGGGCCAGCCGAAAGGGCGGCCATAGATACCAGGTTTTTTGAAACGCTTTTGGATGTATTCAATCAACAACGGTATCGAGTCGCCTTCTGTGATTATCCCGTAACGTGATTGGCCTGGGGGTAAGTTTGGACGTTGTATCGTTGTAGGAAGGAAAAAACCAGTTCCGCCGTCAGCTTCGTATCCGCCCCCGAAATAGTAAAAGTTAGTGGAGATGAGGACATTCCTGCCAGATATATCCCTTACCTTATGCTCAGGCTCTTCTGCTTTATGAAATCTATTTGGTAATACTTTGTAAGCATCATGATCTAAGGAGTCTAGCAAAAACAAACTGGACAATTGGTCATGATTTTGGAGCGATGGA
>CAZYMK010000290.1:0-4230 GCA_964648885.1 uncultured Geobacter sp.
TTCAAGCCTCTCCCATGCCCGCCGCTCGGCCCGGCTGGAATGGATCATCATCCTGTTGATCGCTTTTGATATCATCATGACCCTCTGGGAGAAGTTCGGGGGGAAGTAGCCGCTGCTTTTCAGTACATTAAATTTTTCAAAACTTGTAACCGGCTGGACGTACGATTGACATAACCGATTGCTATGGTGCCTCCGATTCACTACCACCCACGGAGGGAGACACCATGTATATTGGAAGGAACAGACAGAGGATGATTGCAGCGCTTCTTGCGCTCACCATGGCGACCAGCAGCCTGGTCGGTTGCGGCACCACCGCAACCACCAACGACACCGCGGTCAAGAACGTGATCCTGATCATCGGCGACGGGATGCAGCTGGAGCACGAGCGGGCAGCCAACAACTACCTGTTCGGTAACTACACCGAAGGGCTCTCGTTCTGGAAATTCCCCTACCAGGCGCAGTCAAGCACCTGGGACGTCACCACCTACAACAAGTACGCAAACGCAGCAGGAAAGGCACTCTGGAGTGCCACCGCCTCAACCCCGGAAGACACCAAGACCTTTGATGTCCTTCTGGGATATGACCCTGCCAGGGGGGGCAAACTCCCCTACCCGCTGGATACAACCGGCGACAAGACCTACCTGCTGACCGCTGCAACCGATTCCGCCTCTGCCGGAACCGCGCTGGCAACCGGCTACAAGACTGATGACGGCAATGTAGCCTGGAAGACAGGTGATCCGGACGGCGGCGCTTTGATGACCATTGCCGAAATGTACCGCTACCAGAAGAAAGCTGCCATTGGTGTGGTATCCACCGTGCCGTTTACCCATGCCACCCCGGCTACTTTTGTCAGCCACAACAAATCCAGAAATAACTACAAGGACATTGGCTACGAGATCATCAATGTGGTAAAGCCAGATGTGGTAATCGGCGGCGGTCATCCCAACTGGAGCGCCAGTTACATTGATGCCAATGATTACAATGTGCTGAAGAGTTCCAACGAATATGTCCTGGCAGAACGGCAAGCAGGAGTAGACGGCAACAATACCATAGCCGCCAAGGCAACCGAGGCAGTAGCAAACGGCAAGAAGCTGTTCGGCCTCTACGGTAACAGCGGGGGCCAGTTTGACTACTACGTACCGTCCAACACCCCCGGTTCACCTTCCGTAACCCGCGGAAACACTGAAAATCCCTCCTTGGCCGAGGCGTCAAAAGCGGCACTGAAGGTACTCTCCCAGAACAAGAACGGCTTTTTCCTGATGGTTGAACAGGGTGATATTGACTGGGCAAATCATGCCAATGATTTCAAAAGCATGATCGGCGGGGTTTATGATCTGAATGAGACCGTCAAGGCGGTTGAGGCGTTTATCGACCAGCCTGGCGACGATATCGACTGGAACAACACCCTGGTGATCGTCACCTCCGACCACGGCAACAGTTATATGCGGGTCAATACTGCCAAGCAGTTGCAAAAAGGTGCTTTACCGCAACAGAATGCCAATACCACTGCAGCCGGTTCCTACACTCCGGCATACGTTTACCCTAATGGCGAAGTGACCTACGGCACCGGTAGCCACACCAACGAGCTGGTCCGGGTCTATGCCAAGGGAGGCAAGACCAGTCTGCTGAGCAGCTTAGAAGGGATCTGGTACGCTGGTACCAAGATTATCGACAATACCCAGATCTACAAGGCGATGATGTCAGCCCTGGGGCTGACCGACCAGAACAAGCAGAGTTCCATGGCGGCAATGGTAGCCCGCTATGCCACCGGCACCTACGGCACCAGTGCAGCGGAAATTGTGGAGTTCCACCAGGCTACCAAAACCATCTACGCCTTGAATGGCGCTGCAAATCGTATGGAGATTCTTGATGCGTCAGCGCTAGGGAGCACAGCACTTGCCAACCCGCTGACAGCCAGTAACCTCAGCGGGACACAGATGAGCTTTCCGGCAACCACGATGGCAAAGGTCGCTGGAGTTGATACAAATATCAACATTGGAGGTGGTGCAAACAGCCTGGCCGTTTATGGAGATCTGCTGGCAGTGGCTGTTGCCAACTCAACCAAAACAGACAACGGAGCTGTGCTGTTCTATAACATTGCCGGATTCAATGCCCGCAGTCCAAAATTTATCAAGGCGGTCCAGGTCGGCAGTCTGCCCGATATGGTGACCTTTACTCCTGACGGCAGCAAAGTGCTGGTGGCCAACGAAGGTGAACCCAGCGACGACTATACGGTTGATCCAGAAGGTACAATTTCCATCATTGACATCACGTCCGGCCAGCCGGCGGATAGTGCTGTTATCGCCGGATTCAGCTCGTTTAACGCTCAAAAAGCCTCCCTGGCTACCGCAGGGGTTAAATTTGCCAATCCCGGAACCTCAACGGTGGCTCAGGACCTTGAGCCGGAATATATTGCAGTGAGTGACGACAGCAAAACCGCTTATGTCACCCTTCAGGAAAATAACGCCATTGCCATCGTCAATCTGACCAGCAAAACGGTAACCGATATCAAGCCTCTGGGCTTCAAGGACTACAGTCTTGCAAATAACACCCTTGATGTCAGTGACCGGGATAGTGCTTCAGGAGCCGCCAGTATCAAGTTTGTAACCGTGCCTGGATTGTACGGCATGTATCAGCCTGACACCATTGCAACATACAGTTCCGGTGGTGCGACGTATCTCGTTACGGCCAATGAGGGAGATGCCCGTGCCTATGGCGGCTACAATGAGGAAATTCGTGTCAAGGATATCAAGGGGAACCTTGATGCAGCACTGCTTTCCGCCTATAATGCTGCAGGCGGAGATAATGGTCTTGGACGGCTGCGGATAACCAATGCCTTGGGCATCAACAGCTTAACCGGTAAGTACGACAAACTGTTCGCCTACGGCAGCCGCTCATTCAGCATCTGGAACAGCAACGGTTCCCTGGTATTCGATTCCGCGTCAATGATCGAGAAGATCACGGCAAAGCTCTATCCGGCCATGTTTAATACCAACTCTACATCAAACTCGTTTGACAGCCGTTCAGACGACAAGGGACCGGAGCCGGAAGCAGTGGCTGTTGGCACTGTTGGCAAGCGTACATATGCGTTTGTTGGCTTGGAGCGGATGGGAGGTTTCATGATTTTTGATATCACTAATCCCAGTGCCCCGGAATATGTCGAATATGTCCTGAACAGAAATCTGTCGGCAACGTTCTCGATTGACGATAGCGGAGCAGGAGCCCATACCGGTGCTTATGCATCGACTGGTGACCTTGCCCCTGAGGGAATGAAGTTTGTAACGGCAGCCTCCAGTCCCACCGGAAAAGCGCTGCTGATTATTGGCAATGAAGTCAGTGGTACGGTCAGTGTCTATCAGATCAGTGAACGATAGTGCTGTCAGCGATTATTAACCCGCGAATACAGCATGTTATTGAATAGCATGATGTTGTAACCAACTTGGCACCGGACTGCAACCGTCCGGTGCCTTTTTTATGGCAAAGTGTCACTGTTGTCATCTTCTGTACGAGGGGGAGGTCATTACCATGAAAAAAGATAAGGTGTTATTCGTCTGTATCCACAACAGCGCCCGCAGCCAGATGGCCGAGGCGTTGCTGAACCATCTGGCAGGGGATCGTTTTGAGGCCAGGAGCGGCGGTCTGGAACCGGGTACGCTCAATCCGTTGGCAGTTGAGGTTATGCAGGAGCTGGGAATCAACATCTCGACCAATCAGACCAAGGATGTCTTTGAGATGTTCAAGCGGGGCGAGATGTACGCATATGTGATCACGGTCTGCGATGGAGCCAATGCCGAACGTTGCCCGATCTTTCCCGGCATTGTCAGTCGCCTGCACTGGAGTTTCAGCGACCCGGCAGCGCTTGAAGGGAGCTGGGAGGAAAAGCTGGCGGCAACCAGGCAGATCCGTGATGAGATCAGGACTGCGGTTGAGGGATTTATTGCCGAGTACGCATAGCATCATGGAATATCTCATGTTTCGCAGCCAGACATCCCCCCCTCCCAACCTCCCCCCGCTGGGGGGAGGAGTACCAACCACAGCATGTCTCCCACCCAGGAGAGGGAGGAGTACCAACCACAGCCTGTCTCACGCCCAGAAGGGGGAGGAGTAACAACCAGCCTGTCTCCCGCCCCAGGAGGGTGAGGGACGGGGAGGGGGTTAACCTCCCGCACAAACGCAGGGGCTCTGCAAAGGCCGGACATGAAGCCGCTGCAGAGCCCCTCTGTGGATGGT
>CAZYMK010000291.1:0-4220 GCA_964648885.1 uncultured Geobacter sp.
TCCACCGTGATCTCACCGCCATGTTTCTTGATGATGTCATAGCTGATGGAGAGCCCTAAACCGGTGCCTTTGCCCACCTCTTTGGTGGTAAAAAACGGCTCAAAAATTCGGCGTTGAACTTGTGGCGGCATACCACAGCCGGTGTCGCTGACCGTGACCAGTACCTGGTCTCCCTCCTGTCTGGTAGCAACCGTGATCTGGCCACGGGTCTCTCCCAAGGCATGGGCGGCATTGACCAGCAGGTTCAGAAAGACCTGATTCAGTTGCTGGGGAAAACATCTGACCTTGGGGATCTCGCCAAAGTCGCGGATCAGTTCAGCCACGTACTTCAGTTCGTTCCAGGCAATGTTGATGGTGGTTTCCAGGGATTCGTTCAGGTCGATCAGGGCGGTCTCAGCCAGATCGACCCGGGAGAAGCTCTTCAGGTCCTGGACAATCCGCCTGACCCGTCCGGCACCGTCCTGGCTCTCAGCAATCAGCTGGTGGGCATCATCCAGGATACGATCGATCTTGAGCCGTTTGCGGGCCGCCAGGACCGTAGCAGCATGATCACCGGCGCAGCAGCCTTGCATGGTCTGGTCCACCACGGCAATATACTCTGACAACCGACCAACGTATTTGTCCAGGGAGCCCAGGTTGCTGGTGATAAACCCCATCGGGTTGTTGATCTCGTGGGCTACCCCGGCAGCCAGCTGGCCGATGGAGGCCATCTTTTCCTGCTGGTAGATCTGGGATTGGGCCTCGCTCAGCTCGGCCAGGGCCTGTTCCAGCTCACTGGTGGTGGCACGCAGTTCAGTGGTGTCGTTCAGGGAGACCACGTACCCCTGCAGCTCTTCCGGCTCGTTCAGAACCGGATACACGCTGATGTCGTAGCTGCGCTGTGAACGCTCGTGCAGCAACTCGCCGGATCTGCCGCTGAAATTCACAAACCTGAAACCGGTCTGCTGCAGCAGCTCACGCCAGTCATGTCCCAGCAGGTCGCTTACCTTCTGCCCGGCAACATCGGCCAGGATCTTGTTGTAGCGCCGGATCCGGTGGTTGGCATCGGTCAGGATGATGAAATCATGCAGGTGATCCAGGGTCTGTTCCCACTCCCGCTTGGCAAAGGTGATCTGCCTGAGCAGGGTGGCCAGCTCCTCTTCAGCCTGCTTGCGTCTGCTGATATCCTCCTGCACGGCCAGGTAGCCGGTAACAACGTTGTTGCGGTTTACCAGGGGAGAGATGGAGCTTTCCACCCAGTATAGGCTGCCGTCCTTGCGGCGGTTGCGGAACTCGCCCCGCCACTGCTGGCCGGATTCAAGCACGGCCCACAGGGCCTGTTCATCACTGCTGGTTGTGTCTGCGGCCCGCAGCAGGCTGACATTGTGTCCCAGCACCTCGGCTTCCTGATAACCGGTGATCTTGCCGAAAGTGGGGTTGACATACTCGATCGTACCGCTTGTATCGGTCATGATCACAATACTGGCGCTCTGCTCAACCGCACGGGTCAGGCGCCGCATGGTGGTCTCCAGCTGATGCTGGCCGCTGACATCCAGCCAGCTGCTGCGGACACCATTCGGTTGGCCGTGTTGGTCACTGACCCGGTGGCAGTGGTGCCGGAAGTAACGGAAGGAACCGTCCTTGTGCTGCACCCGCAGTTCCAGGCCGGCACCACCCTGGGCACAGCTGTCCGGCTGGTGGCCCTGCCAGAGTTCACAGTCATCCGGATGAATCAGGCGGTCCAGCAGCTCCGGTTCGGCATAGAACTCGGCCGCATCATACCCGAAGGCTGTGAGACAGTTGGGGGAGATATAGCGGATATCACCGTTTTCCAGCTGCCAGACCGCCACTTCACTGGTGAATTCAGTCACCACGCGGTAGACCTCGGCCCCCTCTTCCAGGGCGGCAGTATCGTCATCCAGTTCCTGCAGCAGATTGTTAAGTACCGTGGAGAGTCGGCCGATTTCATCCTGTGAATCCACCGGCAGGAATCGCGCAGCACTTTGCTTGCCGGGCAGCTGCTGCAGGTGTTCGGTCAACTGTTTGAGTGGCTGGACAACCTGGGTCATACCGCGCCAGGTCAGGATGATAGAGCCGGGAATGTAGATCAGCAAGGCCAGGTACAGAACGAGATTGAGCTGATGCGATTGGTGATGTCGCAACAGCAACAGTTCCGCCAGTGTCATCAGCAGCAGCGGCAGGGCAGCCAACACCAACAGGCAGGTTGCCTTGCCGGCTATGCCAAGATTTCTGTACCAGTGCATCATCTGCTGTTCACCTTTGGTCAGATCAGATCACGCGGTTACCTGCGGCTCAGGTTCTAGCGGCAGCTCAACAAAAAAAGTGGTCATGCCGTTGTTGGAAACGAAATGAACCACCCCACCCAAGTAGCGCTCACCGAACAGCTTCATGCTGTAGGTACCCAGACCGCGCCCTTCCTTCTGTTTGGTGCTGAAGGAGCGTTTGAACAGCTGCAGCTGTACCTCCAACGGCATCTCGCCCGGATTGGTGACTGATATCCGCACCCGCCCGGCCTGACAGTGGGCCCAGACCTCGATCTGATCCCCTTTTTTACAGGCCTCCAGGGCGTTCAGCACCATGTTGCCCACGATCCGTCGCAACAGGGCACGATCAGTGATAAGAGTGCAGTCCGGCACCTGATCGATCCTGATCTCTCGACCACCAGCCCGCACATGGTTCAGGTACAGCTGCCTGATATCCTGCAGCAGCTCCCCCAGCTCCACCGCAGACCACTGCGGTGTATAGGTTCCCCGTTCAGCCTCCATCAGGCTGCGCTGGTGGTTGATCTCTTCAATCAGGTTGTCGGCCAGTCCCACCATCAGTTGCTTGAACTCCTGCTCCGCCTCTACCGGACAATCACCTTCGGCCAGCAGGGCGGCCAACCCCCGAATACCGCCGGCATTGTTGAGGATATCGTGAAAAAAGACCCGTTCCATCACGTAACGCCGCTTTTCATCGCTGATATCACGCAGCGCCAGCACCGTAAACTGCTGCCCTTCCAGCGTAATCGGCGTGGCCAACACATCCAGATCAAGGGCCTGACAGCCGTTTGATCCCAAGGCCAGGTGGCACTCCCGCTGTTGGGGCAGACCGCTTGCCTGGCTGGCCAGAATCGCCAGTACTGCACCGCAGACTGAACAGTTACGGGCCGTACCGCAACCGTCCGGACCGTCCGGCGCATGCATGCAGCCCAATGCCTCTCCTGGCCGCAGCCCCAGCAGTTGCTCAGGCTTTTCAACACCAAAGGCCGCCAGCAGCCGCTGGTTCACGGTTACGATCTGGCGCTGCTCGTTCAGCACCAGTAGAAAATCAGGCATGGCATCCAGCAGGGTTCTGATCAGCTGGCTCCCCACCACCAAGGCGCTCTCATGCAGCAGCACCTGCTCAGCAGCCCGACCGGCCGGTGCAAAATAGGTTTCATGGTTCTGGCACTCCATTACGTACGTACCCCCTGCTGTGCTTTTGGTGAGTCGTTCAACTGAAACCAGCGTTGCAACACCGCAACCAGCCGCTGCCGGTTGATCGGCTTTTCAATAAAATCATCCATACCCACTTCACGACAGAGCGCCCGACAGGCAGGATCAATCCGTGCTGAAATAGCCACCACCGGCACGGCACGGTTGCTCCCCCCGCTGCGAATCCGCCGGGTAGCTTCATACCCGTCCATATCAGGCATCATGCAGTCCATCAGCACCAGATCAATCTGCTGCTCCTGCAAGAGCTGCAGCGCCTGTTCACCGCTTGCTGCACCGGATGCCCGACAACCGATCCGCTCCAGCAGCAGGCAGACCGTCTTCAGGTTCAGCTGGCTGTCGTCAACCACCAGAATATGCGGGATCTTCTCTGCTTCAGGTTGCATGGTTTTCTCCGGTCACTCAGCGTCTCTGGTGCCCTCAGCTACAGCATCTACGTTACACAGCACACACAGTATACAACAAATCAACCGGTTGTCATCCGCTGCTGCTTATTTCATCAAATGCACAAACGCCCGACACTGAGCAGCACCGGGCGTTTGTGTACTACGAAGACTTCTGTTCCTTCTGTGCAAAACTAGATATCCAGGTTAACCACATTCAGCGCGTTCTGCTCGATGAACTCACGGCGCGGCTCCACCTGATCGCCCATCAGGACGGTGAAGATCTCGTCTGCCTCAACAAAATCCTCAATCTTGACCTGCAGCAGGGTGCGGTTGTCCGGGTTCATGGTGGTTTCCCAGAGCT
>CAZYMK010000292.1:0-4187 GCA_964648885.1 uncultured Geobacter sp.
GAAAAAAACGGCTTAGCAATCGAGATAAAGGCGACAACTACCTTGACAACGACCGATGCTGAAGGAGCCGCCTTTTGTGGGGTAAAACCTGCAGGTTCCCTTATCCTTCAATCATCTGCAGAAGTTCCGTCAGTGTTTCTACCATGATGTCAGTCTGTTCAGGCTAGCGCTGGCCATCCGGTCTGCCAACATGGATGGTCAAGGCACCGGCTGATCTGCCGGCCGCGAAAGTGTTTTGACAACCAGGGGGTGTATAATGTCGGATCGGATTTGTGTGTGTGATTTGGGTTTTTCGGCTGCCAAATGCTTGTACAACGGTAAGCAGTTTCGGGTGAAGTCGGCTTATCGGCAGATCAAAGGCGATACTTGCAACTTGACATAAGATACCTTATGGGTGACAAATGGCTGATATTATTAGGTTATATTGTTACGCACTGCCGGATAGTGACAAATCAACCTTTGCAGATGACAACAAACCATCTTGCGACAGGGGTTGCAACCGCGTATAGTTGTTATCAGCTCACAACCTTTTAGCTCTGGAAACCAGTTTTATGCATTCACAAGAAACAGGACTTATCACCCTGCTGGATCTTCATGGGATTACCTATCGCCTGGATAAGGGATACTGGGTCAAGTTCGAAGCCTATGTGGTAACTGCCAGTGAACAGATACCTCACGGCATTTCATACTCACTAACCCTGCATGATCGTAATAATACGCGGGTGGTTGGTTTTGATAATGCCCATGGATGTCCGCCACCAAAACGAAAGAAGTTTGGTGGGCGGCGGTTGGCATGGGATCACCAGCATCGCCAGGAGAAGATTGTTCCGTATGAGTATGAATCAGCGGCACAGTTGCTGGAGGATTTTTGGAAAGAGGTTGAGCAGGTTATTGATGGAGGCAACAAATGAAGAAAAGCGTGAATGTCGGGATCATGTCGCGGGAAGAGTTTAAGCAGCGGACCATTGCCATTGCCAAGGGAGAATACAAACCCAGCAAGGATGAACCGAAGATCTGGTTTGAATCCCTGCAATCCTTTGCCCAGGTTCTGAGTGACGACAACCGCATGTTGCTGCATGTGATTGAAGAACAGAAGCCAAAGTCTATCAGCGAATTGGGAGCACTGACCGGACGTAATAAAAGCAACCTTTCCCGAACACTACATACCTTGGCCGGATATGGCATTGTGGATCTGGTCAAAAAGAGTGCTCGGGAGTTGATACCTCAGGTCAAGGCTACCCATTTCAAGCTTGAGGTGGGAATTTGATAGCTGAACCAGCACGCTTCGCCGTGCTACAGAAAGCAGTGTGGGTGTCGAATTACTCCGCCGGACCTTAAATAAATATCAGTCATTTACGAGAACAAGGTAGGTCAGATTAGGCACTGATGTGGGTCATTATTTGGTGCCGGTTCACACATTTTTGCTTTCGAGAGGCTGGCAAGCAGTTCCGGATAGTCCACAAGTGTTATGATTGAAGGTCATTCTCTTGGGATGATACCAGTGTCTGTACTGGAACAGCTATACCTACGGGAGGCTTCAGCCAACTCATGGCGTACCTCATCCCTCATCTCCTTTGGTTCAAGAATCTCCACCCTGCTACCAAAGGACAGTATCCAGCGCTTTACCTCAAACCAGCCTGATGTCTTCATTGCAAGCATGACTGAACCGTCAGGCAGGCCAGTAATATCCTGTTCAGCTGCCCAACGTCGCTCCTTGATGTAGCGTGCAGTATCGGCGGGGAAGATTAATTTCAACTCAACCGGATCGTCATAGACAATCCCGAAAGCTCCCTCCAGTAGTTGCTCCGGTTCAAACTGCTCCGGCTGTGTGAACGTTTCGGACGACAGTTGTAGTTCACTGATCCGCTCCACTGCCAGAACCCTGATGTGACCATAGTCAGTGGTGCGGGTAAACAGGTACAGCCCCCCGTCCCGTTCAAAGAAGCGCAGCGGATCGATACGGAACTGTTTGGTCTGATCGTCATGGAACGAGTGATACTGCACGGTGCAGGTCAGGCGTCGAAACATTGCATCTGTCAGCTGGTCGATAACCTCTTGCTTGTCACTGTAATCCTTATTGAATTTTGAAGCGGCAATAAACAGCGACTTCACCTTGTCCAGCTGTTCAGCCATCTTGTCCGGCATAAATGCATCCAGCTTGGCAAAGGCTCCCTCAATGTTACGCTCAATGTCAGTGCCGCGGTAAGTCCTCGCGTACCCACGGATGAAATACAGCGCGACAACTTCGGCAAGAGACAGGTTCAGGTCCGGCACATTCAGGTTGGGCAGCCGCTTAAGGTAGCTGTCATCCAGGCGGAACCGTTTTCTGCCATCCAGGCTGGAGGTATCCTCGTACAGGGGGAAGTTCAACTCCTCCAGTGTATCCCGCAACCGATACGCGGTACGGCGGTCAACCTCGAGCCCTTCGCGCAACTCATCCATGGTCGCCCCGCCAGGTCGTGACAGGATCTCCACCGCCTTCAATATCTTAACCAGATGTCGTGCCCAGTACATATGTGATTACTCCGAAGAGACGTATTTGGCTGCGAGAACCTTAGCGCTCTCAGCAACACTTTGGGGTGCTTCTCGCCCTGCTTCTGCTGACCAGATCTCAATATAGTCTGCAAACTGATGGGCAAACAAGTCGCTGGATTTGCTCCTTAAATGGTTAATTACACAAAAATCTGACAGATGACTGAACGGAATGCAGATGACATCTTCAAGATTAAATTTCCGTATATCCTCTGCTTTGAATGGTTCCGGCTGCAGAAAAACGATTTCTGCCGATGTTATCTGGTTGGCGGTTTCGCTAATCTGTATGGCATCAATCAACTTTGTCACGCCATGTGCTGAAGACGCCTTGGCCAGCTTCTCCTGAATACCATCCAGATTAGACACCAATCCCAGTTTACTCAGCATGAGGAATAAGTGCAGGTATTTTCCCTTGCTCCCTTTTCCAACCGTGTTTCTAAAAACAGTGACAAGCTCCTCCAGTATCCGACTGACCCCGTGCTTTTCAATTCTGGATTTTGCCAACTTCAAGTATTCAAACTGCTCTCGCCTGTTTGAGCCCATATCGGTCTTGAATTCGATTAGATATACGGTTTTTAGGTCATTCGAGAACATTACATAGTCAATATTTACGGTAAGATGATTATCATCTTCTTTGTTCTGTGATGTGGTGTTCACGTCAGGCTGGTGTTCGTCATCCACTTGCCTTGAGGGTGTCTTTTTACTCGGAACCTCGGGAATCATGTCAGCCAGCAGTGTAATAGGCTTAAGCCTGGCTTCAAGGATGTCCTGCAGGTACAGCGAGAAGAAGATGTCTACTCTGCGTTCAAGCTGATACTTCGGCAGGTTGCGCCAGAGGGTCAGCTTATTGAATATGCTGCATAAAGCCTGGTGTGAATCCATAACGCCTCCTAAAGCTCAAAAGCCTTTCCGTCCGCATGCACCATCACATTGTCAAAGAACGAGCTGTAACGATCTCCATATTCAGTATGAATCGGGATTAACACCGTTGGGTTGACTGATTTTGCAAAACGCTGAAGATCATGAACCGTGGCGTGCCCACTGGTATGTGCGTAATGAAAGACTACACCAGGCACCTCTTTGTTGCGATAAGCGCGCATCGCGCTGACATCAGAGTATCCGGCGCTACCGGTCTCTTTCAGGTATCCAAGCCACTGAGAATAAATGATCTGCACAGGTATGCCTGAATTGAACGCAGATACAAGCTTCGCAGTTGAAGGGCCGAGCTTGCCAAGTACCAGGTAGTTGTCAGGTTTTTCGAGCAACTTATCCCGAGTGGTCGTATGCTTAAAGATCGTGTTCATAAATTTGTCAAAACGGGATCTGTCACTGGCCATGGCCTCATACTGTCTGCCGGCAGACTTCCCATCACGCAACACGGTAACATGCTGCCAGTTCATGGCGCGGACCCCGGCAGAGACGCTTTTTACTTTTTCAAGCACCCAGGCCGTATAGAAGTCGATGACAAAAATTTTGTTGGCAGAGACACAAGCGTTATAGGCAGAAACAAGCCGATCAATATTTTGTGATGAGGAGATCAGAAAAGAAATATTCCGCTGCCCCTCAATAAGATCCCTAATGCGCTGCTGTACGGCGTCCTCAGTGCGTATTCCGGCGAATTCGGCCAGCATTCCGCCGCGAAAGCGGCCACCGTT
>CAZYMK010000293.1:0-4178 GCA_964648885.1 uncultured Geobacter sp.
CACAGGTGATGATGCGACCATCACGGGTCAGGTTGTCGTTGATGCTGTGGGGCAGGATATCCTCCCAGACCATCTGCGAGAGTTCCGGCTCCATCCGCTGATATTCGGTTGGCGGCAGCAGAAAATCTACGAAGGGCCGACCGATCACCTCTTCCCGCTTCCAGCCGAACACAACCTCGGCCTGATGATTCCAGTCAGTTATGATAAAGCCTTCGCGCCAGACAACACCTGCCGAGGGTGATGTCTGGAAAATGATACGGTGACGCTCCTCGCTGCCGGATTTCTCTGCAAGCGCCAATGCCAGGCGACGGTTGATGCGATGTATGTATACTGCCAGAACTGACACAAGGATTATTGCCGCAGATACAGCACCTATGATTGTGTACAGCCGCTTCAGATCCGGGGGAGGTGGATGTACGTCATACAGAAATCCGGCAAGGTCAAAGCCCGTCTTCATCATGCCAAGCTCAGCATAGGTATCGGCAATATGGCGCCAGCGTCCGGGGTGCATGTGCCCGATCTCGACAAGTGACGCTTGAAGCAGTGACTTCATCTGACCTGCTTCAAACCGGAGATGCTCGATACTGTGCCGTTTGCTGTAACGCGCATAGATCAGCTGCACCATCTCTTCAGGATGCTGCATCGCATATTCCCAGCCAAGCAGGCTGGCCTTGCGAAATTTCCGGACAACATCGGGCTTCTGCCTGATCAACTGCTCCGTTGTAAAGATGTTGTCACCATAGAAGTCGATGCCAGCAGCGCGTGGTGAAAACAGCAGATACTCTTTTCCTGCCATATTCAGTTCAAAAGGCTCATCAGTAACATAGACTGACATGGCGTCAACCGTACCGTCGATCAAATTTCGCACATGGAAGTCATGTGAATATTGTGTGTATTTGTCTGCGGTTATCTGTTCTTTCTGGAGATAGGCCTGTAATTCCGAGGAACCCGTTTCCAGCATTATCCTGCGGCCGGCCAGATCATGAATACTTTGCAGTCCGTCTTTTTTGATGGTTATAAGCGCCAATGGAGAGTGTTGAAAGATTACCGCCAAGGTAACGACCGGCACGCCGCGTTCCCGAGAGAGGAGCAGTTCTGTGGTACCGATACCGAATTCGGCATTGCCGTCCAGCACACGCCGTAACGGATCGACATCAGGGCCGCCGGGAATGAGTTTCACATCCAGTCCGGCAGCCCGGTAATAGCCCTTTTCAATGGCAGCATAATATCCTGCAAATTGGAACTGATGCTGCCATTTAAGCTGCAGACGGACCGGTTCGTTTGCCGTTGCGCAATGCGGATCAAGCAACAGTAATGCAAGAAACAAAAAAATGAGTAATGACTTCAAGATCATACGCTGTCTCATGCCAGGAGTTGCCGAGGTTCACCTTCGGCAAAGTAGTCACACACTAATAAGCATACAAGTGCGATTGCAACATCTCGGATGTTACAGGCATCTAGCAGGTATCACGAGAAAAACGCTACTCATGCTTTCTCTCAAAAATTCACATTTCAGCACCTTGAACTATCTCGCTAATCTGTTGCGAAGAGGCGGATGTTTACGTTACAACGTGATATCGTGCAGATCAATTGGGGTAATATCGAGACTTTTCATGAAAAGCCATAGTTCCGAACAGACACCTTTCGTGATTGCCATCGTCGAAGACGAGGAAAATCTGCGCCTGAATGTGGCACTTTTTCTCGAGGCACAGGGTTTCCGCGTCTGGACCGCCGGTTCAGCAGAGGATTTTTATCGTCAGCTTGCGGTGACCGAAGCCGATCTGGTGATCGTCGATCTCGGCCTGCCCGGTGAAGACGGTCTTGCCTTGATCACCCATCTGAACACGCGCGGCAGACACCCGATCATTGTCATGACCGCCCGTGGTGCGGTGCAAGACCGGATTGCCGGCCTGGAGGCCGGTATTGAGCACTATTTCGTCAAGCCGGTGAACCTGTACGAGCTGGCCGCCGCAATTCAGGCAACGCTGCGTAAGCGGTTGCAGGTGGGTGTGGAGGCTGCCCCCCCGGCATCTGAAACCGATGCCTGGGTATTGGCGCGCGGTGAGGCCGTGCTGATCACGCCGACGGGTGTGGCGGTGAGACTGACGTCAGGCGAGCTGCATCTTCTGGAAGAGCTGATGAACAATGCCGAGAAGATACTTTCAAAATCCCAGTTGCTGGAACATTGTGGCCAGGATGGGGAACATGGCGATTTTCACCGTATCGAAGTGCTTGTTTCACGGCTGCGGGCAAAAGTCAGCGCTGCCGGACAGCGTCTGCCGCTGCGGTCGGTATTCGGCAGAGGGCTTGTCTTTGTCGGCTCCTGCTCGATTAAATCGTGAGGCATGTGGCGTGATGCAATGAAACTCGACATCCATACACTGGCGTTTACCCTCTCGCTGGTCAACATTCTGCAGGTACTCGCACTCTGGGTGTTGTACCGCCTTAACCGCACCTTTCAGGGCCTCGGTTTCTGGACAGCTGGCACCGGATCGGTTTCGCTCGGATTCGCCTGTAATTACCTGAGAGGTTTTGACGGCATCGGACCTTATGCAATCCTGGCGAACAATGTCCTGTTTGTTGGCGGATTGCTGTTGATCTACATTGGTGTTCTTCGTTTTTTTGAACAACAGGAGCACCGCGCCCCGCTGGTTGCCGTCGGTGCGGTGGTGGCCCTGGCAGCATGGTATTTCACCTTTGTTCAGGACAGTCATTCCGCCAGGCGTGTCGTTATCTCTCTTGCTGTGGGCGGTCTGTTCCTGATGATCGCCCGTCTGCTTTTCAGATGCCGGAACCGGTCTGTTGCAGTATCTGCCATGTTTGTCTGTACGGTGTTCAGTGCCGGTGCTGTCCTCTTTCTGCTGCGTGGGATCACCCCTTTTTTTGCAACATCACCAGGAAGCCTGTTTACCCCCTCGCCGACCCAGGTGCTGACCTATCTGACTGCGCTGGTGATGAGTACCCTCTGGACCCTGGGATTCATCATCATGGCCTTTCAGCGTTCGGCATTCGAGAGCAGTGCAGCCAAGTTTGCCACCGAGCAGGCCCTGGAGAGCGAACGGCAGATGCTGCAGGAACAGCGGCAGTTCCTCAGCATGGTCAGCCACGAGTTCCGCACCCCTCTGGCGGTGATCGATTCTGCAGCCACGAATCTGTCGGCAGTGCCGCCGCAGGATCAGGCTGAACTTGACCAGCGTGCGCGGCAGATCGAGCGGGCGACTCGCAGCCTGGCCCATCTGATTGACAACTGCATTACCAGTGAACGGGTAGACCATGGCGGGTTTGGCGTCAGACCCCAGCAAACCGCGATCTCCAGGTTCATCGCAGAGGTGGTACGTTCTGCAGCAATCAACGCCAGAGATAGTATAACTCTTGACTGCAGTGAAGCTCCTGCCCTCTGGTCCCTTGACCCGACACTGATACGGATTGCCCTGACAAACCTCATCGACAACGCCCTTAAGTACTCGGACGATGAACTGGCCGTGGTCCGGGTGCGACACTGTCACGACAACCTCAGTGTCCGGGTTGAGAACAGCGGGCACGGCATTGCTCCGGATGAGGCCGAGATGGTGTTCAGCAAATTTGTGCGGGGGAAAACCGTTAAAAACAGCAATAATATCCGTGGAAGCGGTCTGGGGCTCTTCATCAGCCGCCGCATTGCCCAGGCCCATGGTGGCGACGTGCGGCTGGTTGCAGGTGAGGAAGGCACAACGGTGTTTGAGATGGTGCTGCCCGGTCTCAGCTGACCAGGTTACCGGTTGCATATATGCCTCAATAAGGGGTTAGGGTGGATTTTTTTTGTTGACACCAGCCGGATAAGATTGCTATACAACGCGGACCTGTTTGAGTTGTTTCTTGTAACCAACTGCAGGTAACTGCTTAAGACGTAATGATTTGGGGCTATAGCTCAGCTGGGAGAGCGCTTGAATGGCATTCAAGAGGTCAGCGGTTCGATCCCGCTTAGCTCCACCATATTAACTGCAACATATTAAAATTATTAATATGTTGTTCATCATAAAAGCCTTCGTTTCTAGGTATTGGTACAAAAAACCAGTACAAAGAAACGGAGGTTTTTTTATGTCTAAAAATTACTTGCTCCAAACCCCACACGGTTGGTATTTTCGGCTCCTCGCTGTTTCAAGTGGGTAATGGTATGAAGGGTGTCCATCCCACTCTGG
>CAZYMK010000294.1:0-3686 GCA_964648885.1 uncultured Geobacter sp.
CAATACGCTGCTCTTTTTTACGTTTGCTTTCGGCAGCAGGGTTTTGCCCATCGGCACTCCCGCGACGTAAAGCTCGTATTTTAGCAATGTTGGATTGGTATAGTTCTCGTGCCAGTTTAAGTGATATTTCTGGGTACCAACCAAAAGTCATAAAATTCTTTTCGCCATCTACTTTGTACTGGTGAAAGAATGACTTAGCGCCAGATGGAAAAACTCGCAAACCAAAGCCAGGTTCACCGATAGCTAAGCAGTCATAATATGGAGATTTCCCAGGCTTCAAGTTTCTGATGGTGGGGTCATCAAATTTGATTTTCATGAAAGCCGCCTTTAAGAAAGGGTTGTGCTTCTATAGTACTTTTATAGTACTTTTAGAGCTGACTAGAGGCTAAAAACAGTGAAATGCCATGAGGATATTATGGGGGATTTTCTTTTCCATCTGTACTCCACCATCCTAGAGTAAGCATATACAAGGGAGTCATTTTACTGCACCCCTACATTCCTGATCCCCTCCGGCCGCCAGGCCGGAGAGATAACGTGGGAGCCTTTTTCCTCAGTTTGCAGCAGGCTGCCGTAGGTTACGCTGAAATCACCCAGCTTGTTGTTCACCGCATCCATGGCCTGGGTCATTTTTGCCTTTCGCTGTTCTTCAGGAAAAAGCGGCAGTTGCTGGCTGTTGTGCTGCAGGTTGGAAAGGCTTATTCCCAGCAGTCTTACCTTCTGTTCAATCTCGATGCTGTTGAGTATAGCCGTTGCTGCCTTGTAGATTTCGTCACTCCTGTTGATGTAGGTGCTCAGGGTCTCCTGTTTGTGGGCACTGGAGAAGTAATCAGCAAACCGGATGTGCAGGGTAACGGTCTTGCCGGTGACACCATAGCGCCGTGCCCTGCGCCCCACCATCTCTGACAGATGCAGCAGATATTTCAGAATATCATCGCGGGTATCAATATCTCTGCGCAGGGTCATGGAGTGGCCGACACTCTTGACATCGTCCTGCTCTTCCTGGGGTACCACCGGGCTGTGATCAACCCCCTGTCCCCACTCTTTGTACCGTTTGCCCATGATCCCGAATTTTCTGGTCAGCAGCTGTTCGTCAACTTTGCCCAGTTGACCACAGGTGCGGATGCTGAGCAGGTTCAGGTGGCGCTCCATCTTTTTGCCGATGCCGCACAGCTCACCTATCGGCATGGCCTCCAGCACCCTGGCTACTTCATTTGGTTTGATGATGGTCAAGCCGTCCGGCTTCTGCATGTCTGAGGCAAGTTTGGCCAGCAGTTTGTTGGGGGCAATGCCTATGGAGCAGGTGATACCAAAGCTCTGTCTGATCTGTGCCTTCAGAAGATAGGCGATTCGCTCGGCAGAACCGAACAGTTGCAGGGAGTGGGTGACATCCAGCCAGGCCTCATCAATGGAAAAGACTTCCACCAGTGGCGTGTACTGCCGCATCATCTCAATGATCCTGCTGCTGGTGTAGGTATACTTCTTGTTGTCACCCACCACAAAGATCAACTGCGGACAGAGCTTGAGTGCCTCCCACTTGGCCATGCCGGTTTTGACGCCGAACTTCCGTGCTTCATAGCTGGAGGTCGTGATGACCGTTCTGCCATGACTGCCAACCACGGCAATCGGTTTGCCACGCAGATCAGGATTGGCCTGTTGTTCCACCGACGCAAAAAACGCGTTCATGTCGATATGCATGACAACTCTGTGAACAGACATCAGGTTTACTCAGTGGGGTGGTTCTGGATGGTCCAGGATTGGTCGATGGGGTTGAAGACCAGTTCATAGAGTGCTTCACCGTCTGTGACAGCATAGTGCAGCAGTTGGGTACTGCCGGTATGGTCTTTCCAATGGTAGGTGGTTTCGGTGACCTTGTGCTGCTGGCGGTTCAACTCAAACCAGACCGGACGTGCTTTCTTGCCTGGCTCAAAGACCACGGCTATCCGTACAGGTGCGCCAGGCATGATCAGACAAAGGAGCGGATGGTCTTCAGCAGTCTGCCAACCACAACTGTCTCTGCGTCTCCCTTGCGGATCACGATCGGCTGCATGTGCTTGTTCTCCGGCAACAGACGGATGCAGGTCTCGTCCATGGAAAACCGCTTCAGGGTGGCTTCACCATCAACCAGAGCTACGACTATCTGGCCGTTTTCTGCAGTGGGTTGGGGAGCAATCAAGGCCAGGTCACCATCAAAGATGCCAGCCTCCACCATGCTGTCACCCTTGACCCGCAGCAGGAAGTTACCTTCTCCCTTTAGCCAGGCCGGATCAACCGATACATAGCCCTGAATATCTTCCACAGCAGTTTCAGGCTGACCAGCCCGCACTGTGCCTACCAAGGGGATCGGAACCGGTGTACCTCCGGCATGCCTCAGGGCAATGCCCCGTGAACCTTCCCGGCGGCGGGTTATGTAGCCTTTACGTTCAAGTGCTTCAAGATGCAGCTTGGCTGTGGCCGTGCCTTTGGTGCCGATCTGCTCGGAGATTTCACGCAGAGACGGAGGACAGCCGTGTTCTTCACGGAACCGGCAGACAAAATCAAGTACTTCTTGTTGGCGGGAGGTGAGTTCTTGCATAGTTTCCTTTGATGGCTTTCAGATGAATGAGTAGTTCAAATGATAGCTATGTATGTGCGACGTGTCAAGTTGCGCTTACAGTTGCGCTTACCGGCTGAGATAAAAACGCTTCTATCATGTTCCCTTGCCCGCCAGCCATCAGGTGATTTGACCGGGGATATGCCTTGATAAAGGCGACCATGCCTGGCTGCGCATCCGGGGGAAACGGCTGCTCTCTCAAGTGCCACAATCTGCTCACCACGCTGTAGAACTGCCCGATGTCCCGAATCCACTGATTGACAAGAACCGGATGATTGCACTATGACAACAACCATGGATTCCATACTGATACTCTTCGCCCATCCCCGTTTTGAAAAGTCCCGGGTCAACCGTGCCCTGCTGGCCGCCCTCCAGGGGCAGCAGGGGATTACGGTCAACGACCTCTACGAGGCCTATCCCGACTTCAATGTCGATACGGAGCGGGAGCAGGAGCTGCTGTTGGCCCACCGGATCATCGTCTGGCACTACCCCCTGTTCCTGTACGGGGCCCCGGCCCTGGTCAAGCAGTGGATGGACCTGGTGCTGGAGCACGGCTGGGCCCACGGCAGCAACGGTCACCACCTGGCGGGCAAACGGGCCCTGGTCACCGTCACCAGCGGCGGCACCCGGGAGAGCTATTCCCACGACGGTTTTAACCGCCATACCATGCCGGAGCTGCTCTTTCCGCTGGAGCAGGCCGCCAGACTGTGCCGGATGGACTGGCTGCCCCCCTACGTGGTGCAGGGGACCTACCGCTTAACGGACGCGATGCTGGCGGAGCAGGGGGAGCAGTACTGCCGGACCCTGGTACAGCTGGCTCAGGATCCGCCCCTGGAGACGCTCCGTCAGTACGAGGTGCTGAACGACTGGAGTGCGGCCATGGGCCACGGGGGGCAGCCATGAGCGATTCCCTGCTGGGACAGGCCGTGGTCTATCTGGCAGCTGCGCTGCTCTGCGTGCCATTGGCCAAGCGCCTGGGCATGGGTTCGGTGCTGGGCTACCTGCTGGCCGGTATCCTGATCGGCCCCTTTGGCCTCGGGTTTGTGGGTCATGAGGGGGAGAGCATCATGCACTTTGCCGAGTTCGGTGTTGTGAT
>CAZYMK010000294.1:3721-4174 GCA_964648885.1 uncultured Geobacter sp.
AAGATGCGCTCCAGCATCCTGGGGCTGGGTTTGCTGCAGCTGGTGCTGACCAGCGCACTGCTGGCCGGCGGCCTGCTGCTGCTGGGGCTGGACTGGCGCGGGGCCCTGGCTGCCGGGATGGCCCTGGCCATGTCGTCGACGGCCATTGTGCTGCAGTCTCTCAAGGAGAGGGGACTGGGCAGCTCCCAGGCCGGCAGCAGCTCCTTTGCCGTGTTGCTGTTCCAGGATATCGCCGTGATCCCGATGCTGGCCCTGATCCCGCTGCTGGCGGTGCAGGCCGCAACCGGGGCCGACCACGGTCATGCGCCAGCCCTGCTGGACGGGCTGCCGGTCTGGCTGAAGGCTACCTCAGTGCTGGTGGCGGTGGCGGCGGTGATCGTGGCGGGCCGCTACGTGGTGGTGCCGTTTTTACGGATTATCACCCGGGCCAGTGTACGGGAGCTGTCGGTGGCT
>CAZYMK010000295.1:0-4160 GCA_964648885.1 uncultured Geobacter sp.
CCCTGCAGGGAACCGCCGGACAGGGCCAGCTTGACCAGGTCGGGCCGAAAGAAGGCCTCGCGGTAGTTTTCGATGCCGTAGACATTCGGCCCAACACGCACGTTGAGGTACTTGTCGCCGTTGGCTGAAGCGTTGTAGTAGCCTTCAGGGGTGACGGCAACCCATTCACCACCCTTAAAGGCAACCATCTGCAGCAGCTCACGGCCGGATGCCAGATCCCATACCCTGGTGGTTGCATCATAGCTGCCGGAATAGACAAACCTGCCATCAGGTGAAAAGACCACCGAGCGCACCGCGGCACTGTGGCCGCTGAAGACCTTGAGTTGCCGACCGGTGCTCACCTCCCACAGGCGCACCGTCTTGTCCCAACCACCTGAGGCAGCCAGCCTGCCGTCAGCAGAAAAGGCGACAGCCGATACCTCTGCAGTGTGCTGTCCGGCAAAGGTCCTGATCAAGGAGCCGGATGCCACATCGTACAACTTCACAACCCCAACAAAACCTTCACGTGCCAGCGAACTACGTTCATTCATCACCGTCAGCAGGCTGCGCCCGTCCGGCGAAAAACGTACTTGATGTGCTGATCCAGAAATTTTTTTCAACTCTTTAGCGCTGGCAACCTCCCACAGACGGATGGTTTCATCCACACTGGCCGATGCCGCCAGTCTGCCATTCGCAGACAAGTCCACTGACCAGACCGGTCCTGTATGACCTTTGAATTTTCTGATAATATTTCCTGTGGCCACATCCCACAGGTTAAGCGGGTTATCCTTAAATTTTTCATGGCCGGAGAGGATGCTGCTGCCATCCGAAGAAAAGGTTAACGACAGACCGACACCAAGATCAACCATACTCTCTCTGCCGGGAGCTTCACCAGCCAGAGTCTGCACCTTTTTGCCGGTCCGGGTATTCCACAGCTGCATGGTGTACCAGTTTGACGAGCTGATAATCGAGTGTCCATCAGGGGCATAGGCAATCGCCTCAAGCATGGCAGGGTAATGTGGCCTGCCTTTTATAGACTCACTCACCTGCCGCAGCTGGCTGCCGTTCGCCAGATCCCAGATACTGAGCGGCGCACCCTTCTCCTGCATTTCGTTTTGAGCGATGGCCAGTGAACGACCGTTGGGATCGAGAGCCACTGCAGATACCCGACCGGTTTCACCGCTATAACTCCGCTGCAGTTTTCCTGTCACAGCATCCCACAGACGCACAACACCGTCCCGGTCGCCCGAGGCAATATGTCCGCCGTCAGGCGAAAACGAGACCGAGAGGGTGTCCTGATTTTGATTAATAGCGAGTATCTCGCCCAAGCTTGCAACATTGATCAAGCGAACGCTGCCTCTACCGAATGGGCCTACTCCTGCCACAACAGTCTTGCCATCAGGAGAGAAGGCAAGCGAAGTAACACGACTGTCCAGATTGTATTTTCGCAGCTCGCGGCCCGTCCGCACCTCCCATAACCGTACTGTTTCGTCTTTGCCCCCGCCACCTGAAACAATAAACGCACCATCCGGCGAGACAGCTAGCGAAGTAACTGAATTGATTTTATTGGTGTACCCTTTCGGGGCTGGTGGCTGATTATGTCCGATGAATCGCCTGATTTCTTTCCCTGTGCGTATTTCCCACAAGCGCAGCGTCATGTCCCAGCTGCCCGAAACCAGGGCTTTGCCATCCGGTGTAAAGGCCACCGCCATGACTTCTTCCGTATGCCCCCTGAAGGCACGCAACAGCTTGCCACTCTTGGTCTCCCACAGACGAACCGTCTTATCCCAGCTGGCCGACGCGAGAGAGCTCCCATCAGGGGAAAAAGCGATGGCATGCACGGAACCGGTGTGCCCTCGGTAGGTTCTTACCAGTTTGCCGGAAGCCACCTCCCAGAGCGCAATGGTCGTATCGCGCCCGGTGCCGGCTACATACCTGCCGTCCGGAGAAAAAGCGATGGCAAAGACAATGGATCCATATCCCTTGAATATCCGATACTCCTTGCCGGTTGCCACCTCCCAGAGCCGCAAGGTTGTGTCATTACTGCCGGACAAGATATGTTGGCCATCGGGCGAAAAAACCAAACCATTGACACTACCGGTATGCCCCAGGCGGGGAGTTACTTCCAGGTCGGCAGCAAACAACGATACTGTTGCCCCCAACCAGAAGAGAAGAGAGCAGAAAATGCCGATGGCTAACCGTATTGTTTGTACCCGTACAGGCATGACACGCTCCTGACTCAATAATCGCAACCCTGCCGAGACACAACCCGCAATATCCTTGTGGACACAAAGGGTTCCGGAACCCACAGCACAAATGTACCACAAAGCAGTTGTTTTGCAGGCTTCTATTGCAGTTTCAGGGGCTACTGTTATAGTCAATCGGTACCCATTCTCAAGAAAGCGAGATATGACCATGCGTCTTACCAGTTCTCTCGTGTTGACCTACTTTATGACTATCGCCCTGGCAGCACCCTCCCCGGCAGCCGAATTACCCGAACGCTGCCGGGAAAAACCGGTCAACGGCCCCTGTAAGGCGATGATCGAGAAGTTCTTTTTTGACCAGCAGGCTGGTACATGCAAACCGTATTTTTACGGCGGCTGCGGACAGCCGCCACCGTTCGACACCCTGGAAGAGTGCCGACAACTCTGTGAAGAACGCAGGCCGAAACCAAAAAAAGAACCATCAACAGGGTTGTATTACGATTCGATAGAGGATGACCCACGCTATGCCGACGTGTTCAAGGCGATTGATGACGAAGTAAAAGAGGCTCTGGCGGGCGACCCACGGAAGGGCAGTATGGGGTTTGTTCATAGAATATGGAGTACAAAACAGCGGATTTTGAAAAAGAAGTACAACATTGATTGGCGCACACCGGCAGAGCTGAACCCGCACGTCATGTTTGACTGATCAACGACCAGCCAGTGCCAGCGCCACGTCACGCACCACAGGTTCCCAATCGCCCGACTCCTGTTGCCTGAAGAGCCTCATGGAGGGATACCAGGGGCAGTCTTCCTGCTGCAGCCCCCAGCGCCAGTCAGGTGCAAACGGCACCAGCAGCCAGGTTTCCTTGCCCAACGCACCAGCCAGGTGGGCCACGGCAGTATCAATGGTGATTACCAGATCAAGCTGAGCGATCAGCGCGGCGGTATCAGCAAAATCCTGCACCAGCATGGTCAGATCCATGAGCGCAAAAGGCGGCTTCTCTACCTCATCCCCGACCTGTAAAGAGACATACTGCACACCAGGCAACGCCCCCAATGATGCCAGCAGTTCCGGCTGACAACTCCTGCCGGGGTCTGGATAACGCTTGCCTGACCAGCAGAGTCCTATCCGCCGGCCAATACAAGCTTGCATCACACTCTGCCAAAACGGGAGTCTCTCAGCCGGAGGCTGCAGATACGGAACAACGGTTGGAATGGTCTCCAGGGTACTGTTCATCAGGAACGGCAGCGACAACAGCGGGGCCTGCAAGTCATAGTACATCAGCTCTTCTTCAAAGGCCGACACGGTGATACCGTTACCCAACGTCTGCATCAACCTCTTCAACGGACGGTGACACTCAAACAACACCTGCGCGCCTCGTTCCACCAGTAACGGCAGGTAGCGGCAAAACTGAATCGTATCTCCCAGTCCCTGCTCTGCGTAGACCAGAATAGTTTTACCGCTTAAGGGGCCACCTTGCCAGCGCGGCTCCGTAAAGGTACGCATCGGCGAGGTAAAGCGACGTTTTTTCCAGCGCCATTCATACTCTCTGAACCCGGCTGCGTAGTTACCCTGCAACAGCAGCAGCAGGCTGTAATTCCAGTGGGCTTCAGCGTGGTCAGGGGCTGCCTTGAGTACCCGGGCACATGCAACCAGTGCCTCATGAATCTTCCCTTGAGCCTGCAAACAGGTGGCAAGGGCCACCATGCTGTCGTGCAGGGTTGGGGCCAGCTGCAGGGCCTGCTGATAACTTTTGGCTGCCTGCTCAAAAAAACCCATCTCAAGCAGGGTATTGCCACGGTTGTTCCAGAGCAGCGCCAGGGTTGGCCAGCGGCCGACTGCTTCGTCATACAGGATCAGGGCCGCGTCGTATTGACCGCTGTCGTGCAGCGCCGCCCCTTCCCGCAGTATCCGCTCCAGCTCACCCATTGGGGCACCCCGCACTACTTCAGGTTTCTGATCTTCTCCAGGCTTTC
>CAZYMK010000296.1:0-4136 GCA_964648885.1 uncultured Geobacter sp.
GCCGCCAGCAGGCCGATGCTGGCCATTTTATCCTGATGCAAGATCATTGCCTGTCTTGACTTGAGTTCTGAATAGGCCTTTTCAAGGTCACGTCGTCCCTGTTCAAGTTCTTGCGTGGTTGTTTCAAGGTGCCGGGTTCGCTCGGCTATGCGCTCTTCAAGGTGGTGGTTCAGGTCAGACAGTGCTGATTCTGCCTTCTGGCGTTCGGTTATTTCTACCTGAAACAGTCGGTTTGCCTCTGATACCTTGGTGACCTCAGCTGCCAGATCATACTGGTTTTGAGAGATGGTTTTTTCAATCTGTCCCAGTATGCGCCAGGCAAAGGCAAAGAGTATGAGACAGACGGTGAAGCCTGCAAGCAGGGTGATGAGTATGAATTGATTGAATTTCTTGTTTTGCTGTGTGGTGTCATACAGGAGGATGAAATCCCCGATTGCCCGACCGCTGGACTCTTTAAAGGGGAACGCCTTGAAGGCATACCGGCTGTTGCCAACTGCCGCTGTTTTCCAGGTTCTGATGCTGAGCAGTTCATTTTTTGAGCTAACAATCAGTTGGCTCAGTTCAGGAGGGATCTGCTCCATGGATGATGCTGCAACTATCTTGTCCGGAAACTGATCCCAGTTAATTTTTCTCCCCACCCAGCTATAACCTGTGGCAAAGGCCTCTTTGTTCAAGAACTCCTTCTTGATGGTAATCAGGAAGTCGATGTTGTTCAGTATGGTTATGTCGTCAATAATATTGGTGATTTCTGTACCAAGCTCCAGATAGCCCAGCAGGCCGGCCCGGTCGCTCCAGGGGATCACCAGTCGCAGGGTCAGGGTGCCGAACGGCCCCAGTTCCAGGCCGTGGGCCGGCAGCCCGGTTTGCATGGCACGCTGCATGGAATCACGGGTGATGAGGTCGTCATGATGGTTTGGCTGGTGAACCCGTAGAAAGTTTTTGCCCGTGATGTCATGGAAATAAAAATGCGTTATGCCGTTTGTGGCAAGCAGTTCTTTGTAGAAGCCGGCACCGGTATGGAGCACCGTGCGGTTGCGGTGGCGCATGGCATGCTGCAGGTGGGGGTCGCTGATTATGGTGTGCGCCATGAGTGCCATCAGGTGGGTTTTTGATGACAGCATCTTCTTGAAAATAGAGAGGGTGGATCCGTATTCCCGATCAAGCCTGCTTGAAATCTCTGATCCCCGTATATGAAAGGAGCTGTACAGGAAGCTGCCAAGCAGCACCAGAAAGGTCAGGGACAGGGGAATCAATATGCGGGAGCGAATGTTCGATTGATTCATAGAGTTGGGTATAATCGCTGGTGCGTATATAGGCAATAGGCTTTTTTCATCAGAGGACAGAGCCTTGCGGATACGGTTACATGATCTTGTAGCGTTTCAGCCAGCGCCAGAGGGTTGTCCGGTCAATGCCAAGCTCATGGGCTATCTCATTTTTGTTGCCATTGTGGCGTGTGAAGAGTTCGTGCAACTGTTCCTGGCTGATTTTTGATTTTTTATGCGAATGGTCCGGATGCTCTTGCTGAGGCGTTTTTGTCAGTGCTGCCGGCAGGTTTTCAAGGGTGATCTGATCGGTACGCGCCATGATGACGGACTGTTCAATCAGGTTAAGCAACTCGCGTATATTACCGGGAAAGGGATGATTCAGGAGCAGCTGCATAACCTGTGGGTCAACAGAGCGGATGAATTTATGGTAGGTCAGGTTGAAGCGTTTCAGGGCCATGTCGACCAGCAGCGGGATGTCGTCTCTACGGTCTCTGAGCGGTGGGATGTTGAGTGTTACAATGTTGATTCTGAAGTAAAGATCACCCCTGAAGGTACCTTTTTCCACCATTTCTGCCAGATTCCTGTTGGTGGCGGTGATAAAGCGGACATCAGCCCGAATCGGCTGACGGGCTCCTAACGGCTGGAATTCATGGTTTTCAAGCACCCTGAGCAGTTTGACCTGCATCTGCAAAGGGAGATCACCGATTTCATCAAGAAAGAACGTGCCGCCCTCACACATTTCCAGTCGTCCTGGTCGGCTTTCCGTCGCACCGGTATAGGCCCCTTTACGCACGCCGAAAATTTCTGATTCAAGCAGCGTCTCGGGCAGTGCGCCGCAGTTGACGGTTACCAGCGGTTTGTTTCTGCGCGGGCTCAGATCATGGATCGCGTGGGCAAAAAGCTCTTTGCCGGTTCCGCTTTCGCCATGCAGAAGTACGGTTGCATCACTGGCGGCTATATCCTCCATCACATCAAAAACCCGTCGCATGGCGGCATTACGACTTACAATGCTGCGAAAGGTGTATTTTTCCTGAATCTGTTCCTTGATGGCATAGAGTGGCGTCAGATCTCGCATGGTTTCAACGCCGCCGATAGCCTTGCCGCTACAGTCGTAGAGCGTTGCCGCCTTAACCGAGAGCTGTTTTTTTCTGCCGCTGCGGTCAATAATTTCGACATTGCGCTGAATGGGTTGCCGGGTGAGCATGGCTTCACGAATCGGACAGTTACCCTGACACAGATCAGTCCTGAATACTTCAGAGCAAAGTTTTCCTATGGCCTCTTCATGGGTGAGCCCTGTCAAATCTTCAGCCGCTTTGTTAAAGTGTGTAATGCGTAAATGCTGGTCAACAGTAAAAAGACCATCGGCAACACTATCGATTATAGAGTAAATCCTGCGCAGGTTGCGCAGCGATTCAACACCGCCGATCACCTTCCCTTGTTCATCGCGCAGAGCAGAGGCAGTGACCCAGACCGGGATCATTTCACCATCCTGATCGTGCATGATAATTTCACGGCTGATCACCTTGGTGTCGTTGGCCATTGCTTCACGTATCGGGCAGGCGTTAAAGCACACGGCTGTGCGAAAGACCTGGTGGCATTGCTTGCCAAGTGCTTTTTCACGAGGGATACCGGTCAGCAGTTCGGCAGCCCTGTTGTAGGAAATGATCTGCATTTCGGTGTTTACCATGAAAACACCATCTGCAATGGTATCAAGAATGTGATTGAAATCACTTAATTGTTTAATAGAATGGTTTGTAAACACCGTGTACCTCCTGATTCTTCTGCATGCAGATCAAAGGGGCATTGGGTCGCATAAAGCAGAAATTGATCAATTAATTAATTAAAGTGCTGTATTTTAATTATAGTAAAGGTTTGATTCTGTCAATTGCAGGTTTGATGGTTTGTGGCAGTGGTGACCGTATTGAGCAAAACTTTGTTGCAGCTGGACATGCGGGAGCTGGTTCAGTATAAACAGCAGATAATTACGAGCTGGGAGGAAATGATGATCCGTAGTATGACCGGATATGGCAAGGGCGAAATGGCCGATGAACAGGGGCGTTGCATTGTTGAGGTGAAGACGGTCAATAACCGCTATGGTGAAGTTTCTGTCAAGATGCCGCGCAGTTTTCTGGGCTATGAGCATGAGGTGCGCAAGGCGGTTGCCGCACGGATCAAGCGGGGGAAGGCCGATCTGTTTGTGCAGTGGGAACCGGCGCTGACTGAGGTGGTTGTACCATCGGTTAATCATGCGGTGGCGCGTGGCTACAAGCAGGCCTTTGAGGCCCTGGCCCATGATCTGCATATCTCGGCAGATGTTCCGCTGGCCTTGATCATCGGTCAGCGTAATGTGCTGCAGGAGTCTGTGTCTGAAGAACCGTCCGATCTGTTGTCGCTTGTTCTGCAGGCGGTAGAGCGTGCCCTTGACAACCTTGACCAGATGCGTCTGCGGGAGGGTGAGGCGTTAAAGGCTGATCTTGCGGAGCGGCGTTGTGCACTGGCCGACTTGGTTGCACAGGTGCGGACCCGTGCCCCGCTGGTGATTTCCGAGTACCATGCCAAGCTGCAGCAGCGGCTGGCCAAGTTGCTGGACGGGGCTGAGCTTGATCCGCAGCGCTTGGCGCAGGAAGTGGCGCTGCTGGCAGACCGGTGCGATATTACTGAAGAGCTGGTGCGGTTGGCGAGCCATTTCACCCAGTTTGATGAGGCCCTTGACCTGCAGGAACCGGTGGGACGCAAGCTTGATTTTCTGATGCAGGAGTTTAACCGCGAGGTGAACACGATCGGTTCCAAGGCCAATGACGCGGTTGTTACCGGCCTGGTGGTGCAGATGAAGGCCGAGCTTGAGAAGATGCGGGAACAGGTGCAGAATAT
>CAZYMK010000297.1:0-400 GCA_964648885.1 uncultured Geobacter sp.
CATGATCGCTGTAGGCATCCCTGATGTTGAGTACTGTGCCGGACAGGGCGCAGAAACCTGACAGGCTGGCATCAGAGATAGGCACCACGATCTGTTTGACTTCACTACCTGACAGTACTTTTGAGATCAGCAGGTTGCGTTTGGCATCAGCCAGATAAATGGTAATCCGCTGGGCACTGAACAGGGCCGCAATGCTGTCTTTAATATGCAGCAGGATGGTGTTGAGATTGTCGGCAGAGTGGAGCTCATTGATCTTGTCCATCAGCCGTTTGCGGTATTCCAGTTGCTGTTTGAGCAGGTTCGCATCCTGTGGTGTCGCAGGGGTCATGGCGTAGCTCCGCACGTGAAGTAGTGGTGGATACATGGCAAGAATACCAGATACCGGCTGATACTCAAGCCT
>CAZYMK010000297.1:410-4108 GCA_964648885.1 uncultured Geobacter sp.
GTTATTGGTTCTTTTTACTGCATCCACTGTTTGACTCACCGGAAAATGCTGCTACAATCAGCGCTACATGCTCGTATGAAACCATTCTTGAAATAGAAAATCGTATCAATGCCTGGAGGTGTCTGATGAAAAAAATCATACTGGCCCTGGTTGTTTTTGTTCTTATGCCCTGTCTTGCCCTGGCGAATCCGGTGGGCAAGGTGACCGGTCTTTCCGGTGAAGCCTCGGTTCGGATTAAGGCTGGAATTCCGTACACACCCCTTGCCAAGGGCGCTTCCATTACCGTGGGCAGCTGGGTCAAGACCGGCAAGAACGGCTGGGTTGAATTGACCCTGAATGATAAAAGCAAGTTTACGTTATCAAATAACACCGAGTTTGAGGTTACCAGCTTTCTGCTTACCAAGAACCGGCGCGAAGGCACCTTTAATCTGGCCGGAGGCAAGCTGCGGGCCTCGGTGGTCAAGTTTGGTGGCCGGCAGAGTGGTATGACGGTCAAGAGCGGTACGGCAGTGGCCGGGATAAAGGGAACCGAGTTCCTGATGCTGTCCCAGGGGCAGGCCAATGTTTTCTTTGGCAATGAGGGTTCGGTGGCTGTTTCCGGTGACGGCAAGACCGGACAGCAGCCGCTGACCTCAGCCACCTACGTGCAGACCACACGAGGGTTACCACCGACAGAGCCGGTTAAAATTGAGCAGGGCACCCCTCTGGCTGATGCCAAGGGGATCTTTGACGGCATCACGGCTGCTGCACCACCGCAGGAATGGACCGATTCCGGCAGGATTGTTGACATCTGCGCCCGCTGGAACATCAACCACGGTCATTACCTGGCTGACAGCGGCAAGTATCAGGATGCCCTGAACGTCTTCCAGATTGCTCTTGATCTGACCACGGTGCCTGAGGTGCGGGCCGATGCCAGAATGGAGCGCGGTGCTGTCTTTGCCCGTTTCCTGTCCAATCCGGAACAGGCTCTGGCTGAATACCTGCTGGTGCTTGAAGAGTATCCCGCACTGCCACAGGCAGAATTTGCCCTGTTTAATACCGCCCAAGTCCTGAGCGAATTGGGCTTTATTGATCAGTCCCGGATACGGTTTGAGCAGTACCTGCGCCAGTATCCGCAGGGCAAGCAGCGCAGTAATGCTGAAACCCTGTTGCAGAATCTGGGCAGGTAAGGAGCTGTCATGAGAAAACGGCTGGTCTTTGTCCTGTTTGGTCTGGTTGCGGCGCTGATTACCTTCGGGGTGTATCGTCAGGCCCCCCAGGCGCTGCAGCAGCTGGATTACCGGATGAAGGACGCCCGGTTCCGCATCCGGGGTCCGGTGGTGCCGGACAAGGATGTGGTGGTGGTGGCCATTGACCATGCCAGTATCAAGGAGATCGGTCGCTGGCCCTGGTCACGGGAGGTGACCGGGCGGCTGATCGAAAATCTGGCCGGATACGGCACCAAGGTAACTGCCCTTGATATTGTGTTTTCAGAGCCCCAGAATCCGGTTGCCGATGCAGCCCTGGCCCGCTCCATTGCCAAGGCCGACAATGTGGTGATGGGATATTTTTTTCGTGAAGAGGAACAGCCGGTGGATCCGGCTGTGCTGGCCCAGATGGAGCGGTCCACCGTCAAGCTGATGAAGGTTGCTGAAGGGGTGGAGTCGATCCCGCTGATCGAGTATGCCAACCTTGATGCCAACCTGGCCAGTCTGGGTGAGCAAGCCACTGATTTCGGGTTTTTCAATGCCCGGCCCGACGGGGATGGCCTCTACCGTCGAGCGTTGTTGCTGCTGCTCTACAATGGCGATATTTACCCGTCGCTGTCCATAAAGGCGCTGCGCCATTTTTTGGGTGCTGATGTCATGCTGGAGGTCAAGTCGTTTGGCATTGATGGCCTGCAGGTGGGTGAGCTGCGGATTCCTGCGCGGGAGGACGGCACCCTGGCGCTGAACTACTATGGTCCTGCCCCTTCATTCCGTACGGTTTCAGCAGCAGATGTGATCAAAAAACGCCTGCCCCCGGACAGCCTGAAAGGGGCGCTTGCCTTTGTTGGTGCCACCGAAATCGGTATCTATGATATCCGTCCCACCCCTTTTGATGCCACCCAGCCGGGAGTGGAGCTGCATGCCACCGTGGCAGCCAATGCCCTTGAACGCCGCTTCCTTCAATACGACGGCATTACCCAGATGCAGGAGATGGTCTGTATTGCCCTGTTCCCGCTGCTGCTGGGGGTGGCGTTGGCCTTTGTCCCCGGCACCTTTGCCGGTCTGGCGGCCTTTGCCGGTTTTGCGCTGCTCTATTCATGGATCAACTACCTGGCCTTTAGTCAGGGGCTGCGTGACATGACTGTGATCTACCCGATGCTGGGGATCGGTCTGACCTATCTGGGCAGCGAGGCCTGGCGCAATCTGGTGGTTGAAAAAAAGGGGCGGCAACTCAAGAAGGCCTTTTCCAACTATGTCTCGCCTGATCTGGTCAGAGAGATAGAAAAAAATCCGGACAAGCTGGTGCTGGGCGGAGAACAGCGGGAGATCTCGATCCTGTTTTCTGATATTCGTGGCTTTACCACGGTCTCTGAAAGTCTGACCCCGCCTGAACTGGTTACCCTGCTGAATGAGTATCTAAGCCCCATGACCAGGATTGTACTGGAGGAGCGAGGCACCCTTGATAAATTTATTGGTGATGCGGTCATGGCTATCTTCAATGCGCCGCTGGATGTGCCTGAGCATGCAACCCATGCCTGCACCACGGCAGTACGGATGCTTGAGGATCTGCAGCGACTGAATGCAGGGTTTGTTGAACGGGGTATGCACACCCTGGATATTGGCGTGGGGATCAACACCGGTCCTGCGGTGGTGGGCAACATGGGGGCGGATATCCGCTTTGACTACACGGCCATTGGTGATGCGGTCAACCTTGCCTCACGTCTTGAAGGGCTGAACAAGTATTACAGCACTCATATCCTGGTCAGCGAGGACACCCACAAACAGGTTCCGGCTGGACGTTTTACCTTCCGTGAGGTTGATCGGGTCAAGGTAAAGGGCAAACATCTGCCGGTGGTGATGTATGAGCTGATGATTGCCAAGTATGAGCTGTTGCCCAAATTTGAGGCAGCCCTGGAGCAGTATCGGGCCAAATCGTTTACTGCTGCCAAGGTTGCGTTTGATGAGCTGGCAGCTCAATACGATGATGGCCCTTCTCGACTGTACAGCAGCCGGTGTGATGAATATCTGCTGCAACCGCCGCCAGCAGATTGGGACGGCGTTTACACGGCAAAGGCCAAATAGCATGCCTGAACTGCCAGAAGTAGAGAGTGTCCGGCAGTGTCTGACAACTGCCAGCCCTTCACTAGTAGGCAGAACGGTTCAGCAGGTGCAGGTGCTGCGTGAAAGCGTGATTGATTGTGACCTGAACCGGCTGAGCAAGGCATTGACCGGTGCCCGAATTGAGCAGATTCAACGGCACGGCAAGTATCTGTTCTTTGGTTTCCGCTCAAGCCATCAGGCTGCGCAGGTCTGGCTGACCGTGCATCTGCGGATGACCGGCAGGCTGTACCTGGTGCCGAATCGCGATCCGCAGCCACGGCATGTCCGGTTGGCACTGCAGCTTGACCAGGAACTGGTGCTGCTTTTTGATGATCCACGCGGGTTCGGCAGGGTCTGGCTGGTTGATAATCCGGCTCTCGTTACTGCAGATCTGGGGCCTGATGCCCTGAC
>CAZYMK010000298.1:0-4105 GCA_964648885.1 uncultured Geobacter sp.
ATCTCTGAAAACTGCAGACGGTTAATCGCCATATCTATTTCAGGGGAGGTGGGACGCTCAACAGATACAGGGGAAGGAGAACGGAGCTGCCGGATCAGGACAGCCCCTGTCAGGGCCAGCGCTATGATCACAATGACCGTTGCCAGAATCCGTCTGATCTGCCTGGTGCTCGGCATCTTCATGGCGGCACTATAGCATCGGAACCGGACCCTGTCCAGAGCTTACACCGCACAAGATGCTTTTTTGGCACAGAGTTTGTATAAACCTTCACAGCTCATAACGGTCGGCCACCAGTTCCTGCCAGGCGCCGCGTCCTTTCAGCAGCAGGTCGCACAGTTCCCGCACCGCACCCCAGCCGCCCCTGGCCTGGCTCACATAATCGGCAACCGCCCGCACCTCTGCCAGGGCATCGGCCGGCGCTGCAGAAAAACCGACCCGCCGCATCACCGGCACATCAATCACATCATCCCCCATATAGGCGATCTGATGGTCAGCCAGCCCGGTACGCTGCTTGATGTCGTGGTAGCTTTCCTGTTTCCGCAGTGCCCCCTGGTAGAGGATCTCAATCCCCAGCTCCTTTGCCCGCAGATCAACCACCGGCGAGATCCGGCCAGTGATGATACCAACCTGGATACCGGCCCGCTGCACCAGCAGGGCAGCAGCAGCCAGTTCGCGCTGCAGGATCCGCTTGGGATTGCGATGCATCAGGCTGCCGGCACTGCTGTGCAGGATATCTTCGCCCCGCTCCAGACTGCGGCGCAGATCGCCATCAGTAATAACCCCCAGCAACGCTCCACTCTCATCTGCAACGCCGGTCACCCCCAGCCCCTTGGCAGTGATCACAAACAGCGCCTCTTTCATCAGGGTGGTATCACGCACCAGCGGAATCGCTTCGCCGGTATGCATCAGATCACTCACCCGCAGCAAGAGCTTCTTGCCCAGGGAACCGCCCGGATGGAAGATGGCAAAATCCTCGGCCTTGAATCCGCGCTCAACCAGCAGGACCACAGCCAGGGCATCCCCCATGGCCAGGGTAGCAGTGGTGGATGAGGTGGGGGCTAACCCCAGAGGGCAGGCCTCTTCCGCCACCGAGACATCCAGAAACAGGTCTGCTGCACGGGCCAGGTTTGAGGCACCATTGCCGCTCATGGCGATCAATCGTGCCCCCAGCCGCTTGATGGTCGGCAGGATGCGCAGCAGCTCCTCGGTCTCGCCGCTGTTGGAGATGGCAATCACTACATCGCCACCCATGATCATCCCCAGGTCACCGTGGATACCCTCAGCCGGATGCAGGAAAAAGGCCGGCGTACCGGTGGAAGCCATGGTAGAGGCAATCTTCTGACCAACCAGCCCTGATTTGCCCATACCGGTCACCACCACCCGCCCCCGGCAGTCCAGAATCATCTGAACTGCCTGTTCAAAGGAGCTGTCCAGACGGTCAGCCAGGGCAGCAACGGCCTCAGCCTCGGAACGTATTACTTTTTTTGCTTTATCCAAGATAGTCATGTGTGTCCAGGCTCCAGGGTTCAGGGTCCAAAACCAGGATGGCCATTGCTGGCTCCCGGTCACCGGTCCCTTGTCAGCTTCTCACCACCGCATCAAGGGCCTGCAGACGCTTGAGCAGAGCCGGCAGTTCAGCAAGGGGGATCGAATTGGGGCCATCGCACAGGGCGCAGGCCGGGTCTTCATGCACTTCCATGAAGATGCCGTCAATACCGGTGGCCACTGCTGCGCGGGAAAGGGTCTCGACAAACTCACGCTGGCCGCCGGAGGAATCCCCCTGACCACCCGGCAACTGTACGCTGTGGGTGGCATCAAACACCACCGGGTAGCCAAAACCGCGCATTACCGGAAAGGAGCGCATATCCACCACCAGGTTATTATAACCAAAGGAGGCACCCCGTTCGGTAAGGATGATGTTCTCATTGCCGCAGGCCGCCACCTTGCCCACCACATTGCGCATGTCCCATGGCGCCAGAAACTGCCCTTTTTTGACATTCACCACCTTGCCGGTCCGGGCGGCAGCAACCACCAGATCGGTCTGTCGGCAGAGAAAGGCCGGAATCTGCAGTACATCCAGCACCTGGGCCGCCGGGGCCACCTGTTCGATCGAGTGGATATCGGACAACACCGGCACCCCCAGATTCTGCTTTACCTTGTCCAGAATCCGCAACCCCTCATCAAGACCAGGCCCTCTGAATGCAGCGATCGAGGTCCGGTTTGCCTTGTCGTAGGATGACTTGAAAATCAACGGCATTCCCAGACCGTTACAGATGGTCATCAGCTTCTCGGCATGGCGCAGGGATGCGTCTTCACTCTCGATCACACAGGGACCGGCAATCAGGGCCAGCGGCCGCCCTCCCCCGATCTTGATCGATCCGATGGTCAGTTCACGCGTCATAAATGGTTTCCCCGTTCGATAAAAAGGCCCCGCAACAACCAGGCGAGGCTGCCCCGTTCTAGCATGTTCCCGGCTCCTTTGACAAGCGGGCAAAATTCGGTCATAGTCCGCCCCATGGAACGAACTATCTCACCACAACCCCGCGATGACGACCAGCAGTTTGACGCCACCCTGCGCCCCCGAACCCTGCAGGATTACGTAGGCCAGGAGAAGATTCGGGAGAATCTGAAGCTGTTTATTGATGCGGCCCGTGGCCGGGGAGAAGCCCTTGACCACCTGCTGCTGTACGGCCCGCCCGGTCTGGGCAAGACCACCCTGGCCAACATCGTTGCCTGCGAGATGGGGGTCAACATCAAATCTACTTCAGGACCGGTAATCGAGCGCCCCGGCGATCTGGCCGCCATCCTGACCAACCTTGAACCCCATGATGTGTTGTTTATCGATGAAATCCACCGCCTCTCCCATGTGGTTGAAGAGATCCTCTACCCGGCCATGGAAGACTTCCAGCTGGATATCATCATCGGCCAGGGTCCCAGCGCCCGCAGCATCAAACTGGACCTGCCCCGTTTTACCCTGGTGGGGGCTACCACCAGGGCCGGACTGCTTTCTTCACCACTGCGTGACCGTTTTGGCATGATCTCACGCCTGGAGTTCTATACCCACGATGAGCTGGCCTTTATCGTCACCCGCTCGGCACGGATCCTTGGTATGGAGACCGACCGCGAAGGTGCGCTTGAACTGGCCCGACGCAGTCGCGGCACCCCCCGTATTGCCAACCGTCTGCTGCGCCGGGTGCGTGATTTTGCCCAGGTACGCGCCAACGGCAGGATTAACCGCGAGGTGGTGCAGGATACCCTGCGGCTTTTGGAAATCGACGAGATGGGTTTTGACCAGATGGACCGGATGATCCTGCTGACCATCATTGACAAGTTCGGCGGCGGCCCGGTGGGGCTTGACACCATTAGTGCCGCCATCAGTGAAGAGAGTGACACCATTGAGGATGTCTACGAACCGTTTCTGATCCAGAACGGCTTTCTCAACCGCACCCCCCGCGGCCGGGTCGCCACACCGGCAGCCTACCGGCATTTTGGCAGGATCACCCCGGAACTGCCCCAGGGGTCGCTGTTCTGATGCAGCAACAGGCCCTTGACCTGCCGGTCACCCCCCGCTACGGTTTTGAAACCTTTGTCTCCTGCAGCGGCAATGCCACTGCCCTTGAGTTCAGCCGCAGGGTGGCCAATCCGACCGAGCCGGAGACCCTGCTCTACCTCTACGGCCCCAGCGGCTGCGGCAAGACCCATCTGCTGCATGCCATTGGTCGTCAGGCTGCAGGGGAGGCCTACCGTATCAGCTCCTGCCGACAGCTGGAACTGCCCCTTGTCCCTTCCGGCGGGCTGCTGCTGATCGATGATCTGGATCAGCTTCCTGACCAGCCTGAACAGCACCTTGCCCTCTGGGAAGCGTTCAATCAGCAGTACAGCCGGGGTGAGCGGATCGCCCTGGCAGGCCGACTGCCACCCCGTGACCTGCCGGGGCTTGATGACCATCTGATCTCCCGTCTGCTGTGGGGGTTGGTGGCCCACCTGGATGTCTCTGATGATCAATCCCGCCGGATGCTGATGGCCAAGCTGGCCCAGGATCGCCAGATCCTGCTGCCGGACGAGGTGGCAGCCTGGCTGCTGACTGTTGTGCCCCGCGATGTCG
>CAZYMK010000299.1:0-4084 GCA_964648885.1 uncultured Geobacter sp.
GACAGCCTCGTCGCGTGCTGATCAGTCAATTTGAACTGTTGCTGTTTGAGCCTCCTGTTGTGGAAGTGCGGGTTCTTTGTTCGCGTGGCACCTATATACGCAGCCTGGCTGATGATCTCGGCAGGCTGCTGGGGCGTGGCGCCTGTTTGACTGCGCTGCAGCGTAGTCAAAGCGGTCCTTTCAGGATTGATGAAGCCTGCACGTTGGAACAGCTTGGTGATGCCGCTGCCCAGGACTGTCTGGAAAAACATCTGATTACGGTTGCACAGGCACTTGCGCATCTGGAACCTTGTGATGTTATCGATCAAGAGCTGCAGGCTCTTCGTCATGGCGTGCTACCCCGTCTCTCTATGGCCGGCACGCAACCCGGGCTGATACGGCTTTGTCATAATCACCAACTGCTGGCGGTTGCTGAAAAGACGGTTGATGATCAAATTGAGCTGAAACGCGTTTTTAACTGATGGAAATACTTTACAGTTCAAACCAGGTATGCTACAGATACTACCCTTTGAACGATTTACCGGTGTTTCGACACATAATCCCGATGTAGTGCAGGAGGAGCCAACAGGTGCTGGCAACAGAGAAAAAGCAAGAAATCATTAATACTTTCAAGAAGCATGAAGGTGACACCGGTTCTCCGGAAGTCCAGATCGCCATTCTGACCGCCCGTATCGTTTATCTGACGGATCACTTCAAGGTACACAAGAAGGATCACCATAGCCGTCGCGGTCTGCTGAAGCTGGTAGGCCAGCGTCGTCGCATGCTTGACTATCTCAAGTCCCGTGACCTTGATCGTTACAAGAAGGTGATTGAGCAGCTGGGCATCCGCAGGTAGCAGTCAGGCAGCTTTCCGGCACAGCCAGGAAGCTGCCTGCTTATTTGCAGTGAGAAAGGGCTGTTTAAGGCCCTTTCTTTTTTTGTCAACCAAGTGTTGGGGGCGTAGATAGACCTGATGATCGCTGATCATCAGGTCTATCGACGGCCCCAGCGCACTATCGTAAAGGAGAACGACTGATGACGTTTAATGAACAATGCGTTGAGGCGACCGTAGGTAATATGCAGGTCAAGATTTCCACCGGCAAGATGGCCAAACAGGCCAACGGCGCGGTGGTGGTGCAATCCGGTGATACCATTGTGCTGGTGACTGCCGTTGCTGCCAAAGAGGCCAAGGAAGGGCAGGACTTCTTCCCGCTGACCGTGAACTACACAGAGAAGGCCTATGCGGGCGGCAGGATTCCTGGCGGTTTCTTCAAGCGTGAGGCCCGTCCTGCTGATGCTGAAACCTTGACCTGTCGCCTGATTGACCGACCGATCCGTCCGCTGTTTCCTGAGAACTACCTGAACGACACCCAGATCATCGCTACCGTGCTTTCAGCTGAAGAAGATCACGATCCGGCCATCCTGTCCATGATCGGTGCGTCGGCTGCCCTGGGCATCTCCGACATCCCGTTTTTCGGCCCGATTGCCGGTGTCAAGGTAGGCCGGGTGGGTGGCACGCTGATTGCCAACCCGACCGTAGCCGAGCTTGAGCAGAGCGACATGGATATTGTGGTGGCAGCTGGTCGTGATGCCATCTTTATGGTGGAGGGTGAGGCCAAGTTTGTGACGGAAGAGGATATGCTGGAGGCGATCTTCTTTGCCAAGGATGCCGTGCAGGGGATCCTGGATGCCCAGGACGAGTTGCAGAAGAAGGCTGGCGTTGCCAAACGTGAGGTGCCGCCACCCAAGGTGGATGAAGCCCTCAAGGCCAAGGTAAAAGAGCTTGCCTTTGATCGGATCGCCCAGGCGTTCAAGATCAAATCCAAGCAGGAGCGCTACGCCGAAGTGGCTCAGATCAAGACCGATGTGTTGGAGGTACTGGCAGCTGACTATGAAGGCCGTGCCAAAGAGATCAAGGCCTTTATTGGCGATATCGAGTATGATCGCATGCGTGCCGACGTGCTTGAAACCGGTATCCGGATCGATGGCCGCGATACCACCACCATCCGTCCCATCGCCATAGAGGCCGGTTTGCTGCCCCGCGTGCATGGTTCCACCCTGTTTACCCGTGGTGAGACCCAGGTGCTGGCCGCCACAACCCTGGGAACCTCTCAGGATGAGCAGCGGATCGATAACCTGTTTCAGCGTGACAACCGCAAGCGGTTTCTGTTGCATTACAACTTCCCCCCCTTCTCGGTGGGCGAGACCTCCTTCCGTCTGGGACCTGGCCGCCGCGAAATCGGACACGGCATGCTGGCCGAGCGGGCAATTGCCGCCATTCTGCCGGATCATGAGCAGTTCCCCTACACGGTCCGGATCGTCTGCGAGACCCTGGAGAGCAACGGTTCCTCCTCTATGGCCTCGGTCTGCGGCGGTTGTCTGTCGCTGATGGACGCCGGTGTACCGGTCAAGGCACCGGTTGCCGGTATCGCCATGGGCCTGATCAAGGAAGGGGACAAGGTTGCGGTGCTGACCGATATCCTGGGTGATGAGGATCATCTGGGTGACATGGACTTCAAGGTGGCTGGTTCCGCTGATGGTGTGACCGCCCTGCAGATGGACATCAAGATCGGTGGTGTCAGCAAGGAAATCATGGCCCAAGCCCTCAAGCAGGCCCGGGAAGGGCGTCTGTTCATTCTGGGCAAGATGGCTGAGTGCCTGACTGCTCCCCGCGAAGAGATGTCATCCTTTGCACCGCGTATTACCACCATCTTCATCAAACCCGACCGTATCCGCGACGTGATCGGCTCCGGCGGCAAGACCATCCGTAGCATCACCGAGGCAACTGGCGTATCCATTGACATTGATGACAGCGGCAGGATTAACATCGCCAGCTCTGATAAGGCCGCCTGCGATGCCGCTATCGAGATGATCCGGGGCCTGACTGACGAGGCTGAAGAAGGTAAACTGTACATGGGCACTGTCAAGAAGATCATGGAGTTCGGTGCCTTTGTTGAGATTATGCCCGGCACTGATGGTCTGGTGCATATCTCCGAACTGGATGAGTCCCGCGTCAAGAATGTCACCGACATCCTCAAAGAAGGTGACAAGGTGCTGGTCAAGTGCATTGGCATTGACAAACAGGGCAAGATCAAGCTTTCACGCAAGGCTGCCCTGGGCCAGTCGCTGGAAGAAAAAGACTAGTCGGTTACATCTGCGTTACAAAGGGGACGGGGCTTAAGTCCCGCCCCTTTTTTTGTTGACGGTATCTGCCTGTATCCTGCATAAGTCCCTGTTTAGGAGGGTTGTCTATGGAGCGTTGGTCAATCAGTGAGTCTGCCAAGCTGTACAACCTTGATAACTGGGGAGCTGACCTTTTTTCAATCAACAAAAAAGGTAATCTCTGTGTCCATCCCTCATCCAATTCCAAAAACGCCATTGATCTGCGCGGCCTGGTGGATGACCTGATCAAGCGCAAGATCAAGCCGCCGATCCTGCTCCGCTTCATGGATGTGCTGCAGGGCAGGATTGCCTCCATCAATCGGGTATTCCGCAACGCCATTGCCGAGAACGACTACCCGGCCAAGTACCAGACCTTCTACCCGATCAAGGTGAACCAGCAGCGTCAGGTAGTTGAAGCAATAGCTAACTTTGGCAAGCGCTACAATATCGGGCTGGAAGTCGGCTCAAAGCCGGAACTGGTGGCTGGCATTGCCATCTCTTCCGGCCAAAACCTGCCGATCATCTGCAACGGTTACAAAGATGCCGAATATATCGAGACCGTGCTCTATGCCACCAGAGTGGGGTACAGTATTACAATAGTTGTTGAAAAGCTGTTTGAACTGGAAAAAATTATCGATCTGTCCCAAAAAACCGGGATCAGGCCATCTTTGGGGATCAGGGTCAAACTCTCTTCCAAAGGAACCGGCAAGTGGGCTACCAGCGGTGGTGAGGATGCCAAGTTCGGTCTGCGGATGTCTGAGATCATGGCCGCCATCAAGATGCTGCAAGAGGCTGACCTGCTGGACTGCGTCAACCTGCTGCACTCCCACATTGGCAGCCAGGTTACCAAGATCGACAAGATCAAGACCGCTCTGATTGAGGCAGCCAGAATCTATGCTGAAATGCGTAAACTGGGTGTCAATATCCAGTATCTGGATATCGG
>CAZYMK010000300.1:0-4047 GCA_964648885.1 uncultured Geobacter sp.
CCCTCTACACTAATTAATTGGGGGGTAAATGTCTCACTTATATTGGCACAGAGGGATCTTTGTGGTTTGAATCAGCTAGACCACCGTCAGGATCAAGCACAGTCTGCCGTTGCCGCTTTAAAGGCCTCCAGCTGCTGTCTCAGTATTTCGTACCTCTCCGGGGCAGCACTGATATCACCGGCCTTGGCAGCGGTTTCTATCTCGGCAGCAGTTTCGCGCAGCTGCATGGCACCGATGTTAGCTGAGGAGCCTTTGATGGCATGGGCGGCCATCCGTACCTTGTCCGGCTCGCCCGAGGCAATGGCGGCCTCCAGGCTCTCAAGATGAGGATAAACCCCCTTGAAGAAAAGCCCCAGGAAGCGGGGCAGCAGCGCCTCTGCCCCCCCCAGCCGTTCCAGCAGTTCTTCGCGGGCAAACAGGGCCGGGGTGTCGGCAGGTGGCATGACACCAGCGACTTGATCAGTGACAGCGACCGGGGCACCGGTGTGGCGTTGGAGCATCTCCAGCACCTGTACCGGCTTGACCGGCTTGGTCAGGTAGTCGTCCATACCGGCCGCCAGGCATTTTTCCCGATCACCGGCTCCGGCATAGGCGGTCATGGCAACGACCGGCGTGCGACTACGCTGCTGTTCCTGTTCATAGCGCCGGATGGCGGCTACTGCCTGCAGGCCGTCCATTTCCGGCATCTGCACATCCATCAGCACCAGATCAAAGCTGCTGTTGATGAATGCGCTGACTGCCTCGCGTCCGTTGTCTGCCTCGATAATGATATGTTCATCACGCTCCAGGATCGCCTTGACCAGTTCGCGGTTGACCTCGACATCATCTGCCAGCAATATCCGCAGCCCCTTGGGCTGTGCGGCAGACGGGGGGAGCGGCAGTTCTGGCCCCTCGATAACGGCATCGTCCGGCGCAGGGGTCAGCTGGAGCGTAAAAAAGAACCGGCTGCCCTGGCCCAGCTCGCTTTCAATCCAGATCTCGCCCCCCATCAAGGCCACCAGCTTGCGGCAGATGGCCAGCCCCAGGCCGGTGCCGCCGTATTTTTTGGTGGTGGTCTGGTCGGCCTGTTCAAAGGTGTCAAACACACGGGCCTGGGCTGCCGGTGAGATGCCGATCCCCTGATCAGCCACGCAGAAGCGCAGCAGCCATGAGTTTTCCAGCTGACGCTCCAGCACGGCCGAGATGGTTATGGCCCCTTTGTCACTGAACTTGATGGCGTTGCCCACCAGGTTGGTCAGGACCTGCCGCAGCTTGGTCAGGTCGCCCACCAGGCGGTCGGGCAGGTCCGGCGCAACCTCAAGCTGCAGCTGCAACCCCTTCTGTGCTGCCCGCAACTGCAGCGGGTAAAGCCCTTGTTCCAGGCTTTTGCGCAGCAGGAACGGCTCCGGCGTCAGCTCCAGCTTGCCGGCCTCAATCTTTGAAAAATCAAGGATGTCATTGATGATCACCATCAGGTTGTCGGCAGAATCACGGATCGCCAGCAGGTGGCGACGCTGCTGTTCCGCTGAAAAGCCCCCTTCAAGCAGCAGTTCGGTCATGCCGATCACGCCGTTCATCGGTGTGCGGATCTCGTGGCTCATGTTGGCCAGGAACTCACTTTTGGCGTTGCTGGCCGCCTCTGCCCGCTCACGGGCAACGGCCAGTTCGCGGGTACGTTCTTCCACCCGCTGCTCCAGGGTGGCCATATGTTCCTTTAAAAGACCGCGCAGGGTGGTACTTTCTATGGCGTAGGCAGCGGCATTGAGCAGGATCGAGAGCGCGTTGAGCGTCGGGGCATCAACGGTGGCAGAGTTGTCAGGCACCAATCCGGCAAACATGCCCAGAATACGAGCCCGGGTGGTAATGGTCTGCAGCAGCAGGGTGCCCCCACTCCTGGCCGGGACCAGCACGGCCTGGTTGCGGTTTAAGGCCCAGGCAAAGGTGCCGTCCATAATGGCATCATCGGTCAGCAGCTGCAGCTCTGCACAGCCCCCGCCGCTGTCACAGGAGCGCAGTTCAAAGCTGGCATCGTCAAGCGCCTCCAGGATACCGGTCAGCGAAAACGGAATCAGGCGGCGGACCTGGGTCAAAGTGGCGGAAAAGATCTCCTGTAACCCCTCGGCCCGGACCAGATCTGCCTGAAAATCGCCGCTTGAGGCCAGCATCTCAAGGATGGCGATATAGCGACGGTTGGCCTCTTCCAGGTAGCTGATCCGCTCCTGCAGGAAACCGGGCTCAGGTATGTCGGTACTATGATCGGTCATGGCGTATCCGAGAGTATGGCAAAGGTTTCTTCAAGCTGCGGCTCTACCTGCTTTAAGACCATACCCAGCTGGTGGGGCGACATCCCCAGGCGATCCCACGACTGGGGGTCGAGCGGGGGCACATGGTATTCACATCCCTGGCCCAGCTGCATGGCCTGGCAGATCAGGTCGGCCAGGTGGATCAGCGAGGCCTCCAGCGGAAACTGCTCTGCCCGGCCAGGGCGATGGTGACAGGCCACCGGTTCGGCAATGTTGGCCGGAATCTTCCATTCCTTCAGCAGTGCCCCGCCGGCCTCGGCATGGTCAAAACCGAGTTGCTTCAGTTCAACATCAAAATAGAGCGATCCTTCAGATCTGGTCTCTTCAAGCATCTTACGCACCAGATCACCCAGGATGGTCGCAATGATCAACTGACCGATGTCATGCAGCATACCGGCCACAAAAAAGCGCTCGACATTGACCTCACGGCGCCAGGTGGCCAGGGCCCGGGCAATGATGCCGCAGGCAATGGAATGCCGCCAGAATCCGGCCATACTGAGCAGCTCCTCCGGGATCCCTTTGAAGATCCCCATGACCGAGGCAGCCAGGGCCAGATCCCGCAGCTGCTGCGTGCCGATGATGGTGACTGCCCGGCTGATGGAATCAACCCGACCGAAATAGCCGAACATCGGGCTGTTGGCCAGCCGCAGCAGGCGGGCTGTCAGGCCCTGGTCTTCAGTAATGATCCGGCCAATATCGTCAATGGAAGTGCGGGGGTGATTGATCGCCTCGTTGAGCCGTTCGTAGAAGAGCGGCAGCGAGTAGACCGTGGTGGTACGGTCGATCAGCCAGGAAACGGTGTAGACAGGGGCATCAGCAAAGGCCATGCTGCACCTTCCTGATGGCTGCCAGCCGCAACAGCTCTTTGAGGGCCGGGTGGTCAGTACCGGCATGTTTGAAGAGCGGCAGTAATGACTGCTCTGCCGCCACAACGGCATCAGGAGCAATCTCATCCGGCAGGGGGCTTACGGCCTCAGCCTGATCAATGCCGGCAATATCCACCTCGGTGATGCCCCAGGTGCGCAGCACCACCAGGTGCTTCTGGGTCAGCTCGGCCCCGTCCCCCAGCAACATCCGGCCATTGCGATCCTGCACCGGCGAGGCCAGCACCATACCGACCTCAAGATTGTCTACTGCCACCATACCCATAGATACCCCTGTGAAGCTGCTTGACTGATGCCTACTCTAGCATGTTACTCAGAGAACTCAAACGTTGGATTGCAATCACTGTTTTGATCTTTTTTTGACCCCGGTCATGTGAACACATGCACCATCTGCGGCAGGATTGGACCATGGAATCTTCTCTTACCACACAACAGGCCAAGGATATCAAACTGCTTGCCCGTTTTACCCAGGTCTGGTGCAGCGGGCATCAGCACCAGGGGCGCACAGCATTTCCGCTGCCCGACGGAATCCGGCCTGTGCAGCTCTGTGCAGCCTGCGCCGCCTTTATGAACTATGCGGTGACCAAACGGATCAACTGCCCGCTTGAGGTGGAAAAGCCCAGCTGCAAGCATTGCCGGATTCACTGTTACGCAGCCGAGCAGCGGGCACTGGTCAAACAGATCATGGCCTGGTCCGGCAGACGGATGATCATGCGCGGCAGGCTGGATTACCTCTGGCACTATTTCTTTTAGCGGCTGATCTGTGCTACAAAACGTTCCATGACAAAACCGTTGCTTGCCATTACCATGGGGGATCCGTCCGGGATCGGCCCCGAGATTGTTGTTGCCGCCCTGGCTGACCCGCTGATCCGCAGCTGCTG
>CAZYMK010000301.1:0-3685 GCA_964648885.1 uncultured Geobacter sp.
ATTTAAAGATTATATTGTTTTTCATAGTTACAATATTTCGGGAATTTAGGTCATATGCCGTGCTGCACATGGCTTACCAGCATTTTTCCAGAGACGATGATGTCTTTGATGTCATGCACTATGATGATTTTGGTCGCTTTAAACGCAGGATATCGCCGTTCATTACCTGGAAACCGTTGCCGGTTCTGCAACCGATTGCGTAGCATCTGACTTCAGTTCAACCGATGAGTATCTGCATGCCGGAAGCTTTAAGGGCCATGAACCAGCAAAAAAACGGATTCAATCAAGAATTTTTTTGCCGGACAGTACGGCCAGGACCTCCATGAGCCGCCTCTTAGCCTTATGCACTCTCTGCAGCTCGCTGATCAGACTTTGCCACTCAGATATCTGCTGATTTTGTTGGTAAACCTTGCCTATGCGTCGCAGATAGCCAGCTGCCTCCTCATACGCTCTGGGTTTTACCTGGGCAATCAGGCTGTCCACAATCGCTTTCCAGATATCAACGGCAAGCTGGGGATGAGATACAGCGACTGCCTCTGCAACTGCCTTGTCTGTTTCCCAGCTCCAGCGCTTAATTTTTCGCAGTTCCTGGTATAGCGTAACCACATCATTGAAACGCTTTTCCATAATGGCTATATCGATGAGCATAGCAAGGTCGGGAAATCTGCTGTCCTTTGCAGTTATCTTATCATGGGGCCGTACGACCTCCGGTCTGGGCAGGGGCCAGGCGGAGCCTTTTGGGTTGTCAGCTTGATCAGGGCGCCTGCCGGTTTGAAGATACCCGAGAACGCACGCCCTGACCTCAGGCCAGACCTTTGCCTTCTCCGCTGCCGTGCGCAGCTCGGTATAGGTCTGGCGTGAGGCCCTTTCGAAAAAATCTTCTGCCCGGTAGGCGCTGACCAGATCATACCTCTTTTCTTTTTCAGCCAGTTGGCGAAGTCGACCTTGCAACGCAGATGCAATGCCGGGCGCTGACGTTATGGTGCGCTCAAACCCTCGGATACACCACTGTTTCGCTTTCTCCAGCTCTCTAGCAGCCAGGAGGGCGTCGACAAGTGTTTCATAGCACTGTCCGGCATCCGCCTCTTTCTCAAGCAACGGGATTACCTTCTCAGGTTTGCCGCTTCTGGTATAGGCATCAACCAGCATGTTAAGCACCTTGTTTCGGTGGTATGCACTGCTGAACGTGGCAGCAGCCGGTTGTTTCATGGCCTTGAGCCTGCCTTCAAGCGCTTCGGCAACCGTATACCAGGTGTCCTGCGTATACTTGGTGTTTTCCAGAATGCTCGCCGCAGAATCAAGCAGTGAGTATTCATCCTCCAGTGCCCGATCAATCACCCAGAGCAGCTGTTCGGCAGATGACATAGAACTGCAAGGCACTGCCTGCAGCACAATAGTCATGCAAGCGGTAATCTCCTCGGCGGTTTCTCCTTCGTCATGGGATTGCCCCACCTGCTCGTTGCCCCTGTTCCAGAGTTCTTCTCCCAGTTGGATCACCTGATCTGCGTGACCGCTGTCAAGGAGTGCGCGCAACTGAGACTGCACATGGGAATAGTCGGGGATATTCCCCTCACCCCGCCAGGAGTTGTACCAGGCAGGTTCAGAGGTGAGTTTTCTTATCTCACGCTGCAGTGAGCGCACAAGCGTAGTGACCTTGCCTTCTGAAAGCTGCTTCTTTTCCAGCAGATCCCGTTCGATTTCCGGATAGCGGGCTGCTGCCTCCTTGACCACTCTGATCAGCTCATCCTTGCTCATTGCCTCAAGAATCCTGCCCAATCCGGTAGCCCCCGTGGTTCCTTTCACGGGTGATTCTGAGGCCGGTTCAGTATCGTCATCGTCGTCAGACCAGTCATCATCGTCTACATCATCCTCATCGACATCTTCAAAAAGAGCCTGGTAAAGTTCATCGTCATGATTCAATAACGGTATCTCTTTCTTTTACTTCAACTGTCCAGCCGCAGCCAGAACAACAGCAACCGCATGCTTGCATGGCCCCCAGTCATAGGGGCAGGTACACGAATAGTCAAAGTCACCATCCTCACTGATGCAGACCGAGGTTGCATACAGGTCACTTCCTGAGACCCAGGCAGCCAGGGTTCCGTCTTCCAGGTACGAAAGTCCTTTGACATTCCGTAGGTACGACTGGCCACGGCTGAGAATTTTTGACCCGGCCCACTCCCGAAGATCATCCAGAGTCAGTTTACGCAATACAGAACCTATTGTTTTCATGAACAGCACCCCATCACGTTATTTAGACGGCATCATCAGTCTGACGGTATCGGCAGGCCGTTCAAAGGCGTTGCACTTTTCCAGAACCTGACGGGCTGAGGCGAGCTCGCTGAAATCAATCCTGCTGACAAAATCCTGAGCCACATCCATAACGCGCAGGAAAGCCGCCGGATCCTTGTGATTGGATAGCAGTTTCAGTGAGGCGATGTATTCGTTGCGGTAGACGCTCGGGATAATGATCCGGCAGACACCTGCCGCAACAAGCTCGGCGTTCATCATCGCCCGTGCCGTTCTGCCGTTGCCATCGTCAAAAGGATGTACTTCGGATACGAGATACATCATGAAAAGCGCTCGCGCCATCGGATCAGACAAAGAATTATAGAAGGAGAAGCCCTGCACAAGGGTGCCTTTTACCAGTTCAGGCGCAACAAAGAAGGTGGTGCCGGCGCGGTTCCCCTTTTCCTTCAACTCCCCTGGCCGTTTATCCGGTCTGCCTTCCAGGATTGATGCATGCCTGCTCCTCAAGAGCTCTATGAATGAGGCACTATCCGTTGGAGTTCGCCGCAATTCTGAAAGGTTGCCGACAACACGCCAGGTGCCGAGAATGTCGTGGGCATCTTCCGGTCGTGCCTGGGGAATCACGCCCGAGAAGACTATGCCGAGAGCTTCATCAACCTCAAATTCAGTCCCTTCGATGAAGTTAGAGAAATAGGCATCAAAGAAACTTTCGTTGTAAAATGCCGGTCCCGGTTCATAGGTACGGTAGCGGCTCGGCAGAACAGTACGGGCAAGTGCGCTGCGCAGGGCCTCAAATTGTTCCAGGCGGACCGGGTCATAGGGCTCGCCGCTGGAATATGATCGAGCAACCGGGCTTTTTAACGCTGTCTCCTGCGTTTGCAGCAAACTGCCGATCAGGCGGTCCAGCAGTGAAAACTCCTTTTCCAACCCAAGCTCTGCTGCAATAGTCCGAGCAAGATCACGGATCCGATTTAGTTCATCTTCACCCTTGATCCGCAGGATAGAGCTGAGTTTTTCTTCGACTGCTTTCTGCCCGGCGGCCTTGGTGGCCCCTTCACGTGTTTTGGTGTGGACAAGGTTTTCCATCAACAGCCGTGACGGAGACGCCATGTACAAACCTCCGATGAACGGCATATCGCCAGTGACCGGGGCAGAACCGGGAACCTTGACAATCCTGAGCCCAGGTAATTCAGTTATTTTTTTGTAGTCGCAGGTAACAAAAACCGACCCGTCATCAGCAGGATGACTTTCAAGGGCAGTCCTGAAACCAATCACGCCGCCTGGCGCCAGCATGCCGACTATCTGCCAACGATTACGAGCAACAATTACCTCCACCGACTCATGCATGTTGCTGGTATAGAGTCGTGGACCTATTTTGCGGGCAGTACCCTGCTTGACCATGCTGGAGAGAGCTCTTGAGGTGTGACTTTCCGACAGA
>CAZYMK010000301.1:3779-4046 GCA_964648885.1 uncultured Geobacter sp.
GTCGTCATCCAAAAGCCCCTTTAATAGGAAATACTGCTTCTATAATATGTTTAAATTACATTTTTTAAAACTATAAATAAATAATCAACATAAATAGCATCCATACATTCTCGGCATTGAAGATCTGTCGTTCACAGGCTATACATTTATAATAAAGATGACAGACTGGATTTCAGCCGAATAACCTGTTGCTGCCATTAGGGTTGATGCGGTTGATGCGGTTGATGCGGTTGATGCGGTTGATGCGGTTGATTCGGTTGATTCGGT
>CAZYMK010000302.1:0-464 GCA_964648885.1 uncultured Geobacter sp.
CAGGGTCACGCCGTCCTCGATGGCCTGGCGCATGGTGTACTTGTCAATATAATCGCCAAAAACCCGTTCTGTCTTATCGATAGGAGTGCCGGTGTAGCCAATCCGTGCTGCATTGGGGATCGCCTTGTCCAGGTTGGCACCCAACAAGGCATACTGGGAGCGGTGGGCTTCGTCGGTCATCACCAGGATGTTGTTGCTGGCATTCAGCTCCGGAAAGGCTTCCGCCAGGTCGGTCTCACGGAACTTGTGGATCATGGCCATTACCAGGTCCGATGAATCGCTTCGTAAAAGCTCCTTCAGCTTCCTGATGCTATCGGCCTCCTTGACGGTAAAGCCGATGCTCTGGCCGGTTTCGGAGAGCTGTTGTTCCAACTGGGTGCGGTCGGTGACAAAAACCACCTTCCAGGTGCATAGCTGGGGATGGCGATACATCTCCCGTACCATGAACATCATGGTCAGCGACT
>CAZYMK010000302.1:474-4027 GCA_964648885.1 uncultured Geobacter sp.
CCTGGGTATGCCAGATGATGCCACTCCGCTCCCGGCGGGTTGTGCCGGTCAGCAGGCGCTGCACCGCCAGTTTCACCGCCCGGAACTGTTGATAGCGGCCTACAATCTTGATCAGCTCCCCCTTATCGGAGGTGGAGAAGATGGTGAAGGTTCGGATGATGTCCAACAGGTTCTGCCGGTCGAGCATCCCGGCCACCAGTCGCTGCTGGTCGTTGGGACTGCTGCCACCGTGGGAGAGTTCATCAACAGTACGGGGATACGGATCGGACCAGCGGTAGAAATGCCGCTCGTGATGGGTAGTGATGGTGCCGAACTTGGCTTCGTTGCGGCAGGTGGCGATAACAAACTGGTTGTAGTAGAAAAGCGGCGGGCTTCCCTCGCCCTTGGCACCCCGTTGTTCGCCATAACGAAGCATCTGATCAATGGCCTCGGGAATCGGTTCTTTCGCCTTGGGCGATTTACACTCAATCACCACCACCGGCAAACCATTCAGGAATAGGGCAATATCCGGTATGATATGCTTGTCAGTTCCCTGTATGCGCACCCTGAACTGACAAACAGCTATGAATCGATTGTTCTTCAGGTGGGTAAAATCAATAAATCGAACGGTTGGACTCTTGTCGCCGGTTTTACGGTTTTCTGAAACGCTGGTGTTCTCCAGCAGCAGTTTAAGTATATGGCGGTTGTTCTCCAGCAGGTTGCTACTGGGGAACGCCACGGTAAGCTGCTTGATGACCTCTTCTATCTGATCATCTTCCAACCACGGATTGATGATCTTGAGCTGCTCCCAGAGCACTTGATGCATAACCACATCCGTAAAACTATCCCGGAAGGTCTCTTGAGGCGTCTGTGTCTTGTCCAGATCCAGCACCTCCCACTGCAAATCAGCCAACTGATCCAACAACGGCTTTTCCACATGGTTGCGCTCATCAATGCGAATATGTTCCGGCGTTTTACTTCTGTCCATACATCACCCTGAGTGTCGAAATACCTGCCTTATATCCACCGCCATTCATCTGGACTCCATGTCGCGTTTTCACCATCTGCAGCCAGACAGACCGGTTCCATAAACAACTCCAATCTGGTCATGGCTTCTACAATCCCAACAAACGAATCCAACCGGCTACGCCGTAAGAAGGCAGTCCACTGCGTTGCCTTATCCCTGTTTTGTGCAAACTCAGGCGAAAACACCAAACGTCGATCTTCGATACGGGTCAGCCTGCGGTTAAAAGTAGCGGTGATCGCCTCCCGCAGAGTAGCCAGAGAGAAGACCTCCCGTTCTGCCAGGTGGAGAATGTCGTAGATATCTTTCATGCGGCTGGTGAGCAGGTTCAGGCTGACCAAGGCTTCAAACTTCTCGGCTATAGCTGATTCACGTGAATAGACCACCAGATGTGGTCGTTCCTGATCATCCAGCAGTACCGGAAAATCCATCTCCACCGGCCCGGCCACCACAACGTCGCCAAAGCCGATATCCAGTTGCAGCACCTTTCTGGCAGCCGTCAGGCGTGCTTCCAGTTTCACCCGTACACCGTGGTAATCAGCATCCTCTGTAATAAGCTCAACGGAAACAGAACCATCGTTAAACTGCACACCATCGGCGCTGCTAATCTTTGCAATTGCGCTGACAACCTTACGAATCTCTTCCATATCATTGGAAGTTGCCCTGCCAAGGAAATCAATGTCACGTGTTGTCCGCAACAGCGGCATCTCATAGGCCAGAAACATGAGCGCCCCTTTGAGAATCAACTGTTCACGGTAGGGAGAAACAGACAGACGGAAAAGGAACCGTTCCTGAAAGTACTGCAGCAGAACCGCATCAAAATCGCGGTGGTTCTTTTTGGCGACATTCAGCAGGCGAGCACGAATAGAAGCAGCAATGTTTTGGGAAGGTGCTTTTACCATGCTATGCCACCAGCGCCTTCAGATACGGCATCATCACCGTGCGTGCCTGGCAAACCGTGGCATACTCCAGCAGCCGGGTCGTACTGGCGTCCTTCAGCCTCAGGTACATCTTGAGCGCCTCCAGTGCCAGATCCTCGCCCAGTTTCTGGCGATAGCGGAACATATCGCAGATGGTCTTCTCACGGCTGTAGACTCTAATTTCGCCGCCCGGAGTCTTGATATGCTCTATGGCAGGGCTGTAGAACCGTTCCCGGAAGAAGAATGGCTTGATGGGGGGATAGAAAAGCCGAGGCGGCTTTGCCTCATGGGGTATGGCAACGTAGACTTCTGAAGGGTTAAAGGTAGTCAGGCCGTGATAATCAAGGGCTGAAAGCAGGCAGATGACGCCATCCGGCAGTGCCCGGCAAACCTCAGTCAGCCCGGCATATTCGTCGGCTTCACCATGACCGGCCAGCCGGTACAGACCTGGTTTAACGCGCTCGATGTGCCCCTGTGCTACCAGCTCGGCAATATCACGGGTCTGGAAGCCAGAAGCACGCAGTTCCTTCATGCGGGCATAGCCACCGGCTGCTGAAAGATAGTTTGTTATCTTGTCCATAAACCGCCTGAATCATTTTTTCTGCCAATGTAGTTCATTGGCAGAAGGTTTTCAAGCGGAACAAGAAAATCTTTTTAGAAATATTTGGGGAGTTCTTTGGTTGTGCCAGTACCCCCTTATACTACGTATAAGGGGGTACTGGGTAATCAAGGCATGGGCACCCGAATCGTGCCGGTGAGCAGGTCGTGCATGAGGCCACGTTTCTGTGCCCGTAATTTATTGAGTGAGGCAATGTTAGCACGGAGAACAGACCCTTGATCGGTTACAATCTCAAAAATACGAAGTTGTTCTTTATAAGGAGGTAATCGGAGCCGAAATTCACGGAAATGCTCTAAATGTATATGGGCAAGCCCAGTTCCAGCTGAGAGAGCGCCAAGCTGGATCTTTGAATTCGCCACTCTCAAAAAAGCTCCAAATCAATTCTGGCGTGCAAATTTTGTCCTTTGGACGAATTTGTGCGACAGAAACGAAAATACTGAATTCAGGATAATCAGCAGAGACGATTCTCGCAACGCCAAGAGTCCCATCCTTTGTGACTAAGACGTCTCCTGTCCGAGGGTCTGCACGTTTAACAAAAAACGTGTGATCTGAAGGAGATACATATCGGACATTTTCAAAACTAATACCTTCTCCGGCAGTAATATCTGTAATAGTGATGAATGGAACTCCCTCGGAAACATAGGTAGGTGTATGATGAACTCCATCTACGATTTTCGATGTCAGATTTTTGAGTGACTCAACCTCCCATTCCACCGGAATCCGCCCCAGAGGTGAATCCTTGAACTTGTGGGTAGCTTCGGAGCGGATAATGCCGTGCTCATCAATCCCCTTGGTCAACAGATCCTGCATCAGGCCGGTCTTGATCCGCTGCTGTTTGGCAATGATCGCCTCGGTCTGCTCTATGGCTCGGTCGAGAGTGGACAGGATGGTGGCGATTTTGGTTTGTTCGTCTTTGTCACTCGGAAAGGAGATCGGTATAGTACGAATGAAAGGCGCTCGGACCTCTCTTATTGTGCTTCCCTGAGCATTAGCTTTCAGAAAATCTCTAAG
>CAZYMK010000303.1:0-3983 GCA_964648885.1 uncultured Geobacter sp.
AGGCCGCACCGGTTGATATGGGGCTGGATTTCTTTGCCCGGATGCAGGAGCTGTAAGGGCAGCACAACAACATTGCAGCAATGTTTCAAACCGCCAGCCATGCCTGAAATGGCCGCCCTGGGCAATGCCGAAGGAATGCGTGAATGAAGTTGAAGATTCTGATGCAGCCCGTATGCTGGCTGGGCGTCTGCGGAACGATCACGCCTGATAAGGCAAAGGTGCCGACTGAACGAAAGGTTGTCATGAAGGACTTAATAAGGTACTTTATTCGTACCGGAGGTGTGCCATGAATTTAGCAGAAGATATTCAACCAGTAACCTACCTGAAAGGCAACGCCGCTCATCTGCTGCATCAGGTAAATGAAACCCGCAGGCCGGTCATTATCACCCAGAACGGTCTGGCCCGCGCAGTTTTGCAGGACACCGCCAGCTACGAAAGTATGCGAAATGCCATCGCAATGCTCAAGCTGATGGTGCAGGGGGAGAATGATATCCGTGCTGGCAGGTTGAGCGGGCAGGATGAGGTTTTTTCCCGCATTGAAGCAAGACTGGCTGAGCGAAGAAAGCAGGCGGAGTGATGGCGCGGCATCCGTTTTCTGTTGTCTGGACGAAAGCTGCAGAGACTGATCTTGAGTGTATTGTTGATTTTATCGCTGATGACAGTTTTGATGCGGCGCTTGCGGTTTTTGCCCGGATTCGTGAGCGCGCTGCCACTCTTGACAACTTTCCCAATAAAGGGAGGGTTGTGCCCGAACTCCACCAGCATGGCATTACTCAATACCGTGAGCTGATTGTGGCGCCCTGGCGCATTATGTATCGCATTGACGGTACGAAGGTATATGTCATCTTGGTCGTGGATAGCCGGAGGAATCTTGAGGATTTGCTGTTGGAAAGATTGTCAAGGGATTGAACCGGCACAAAGCATTTGGAGCCTGTTATGACTGCCACGCTCATCCTGCATAATTCATCATTCACCCCTGAATATTAGTCCGTCATTCCAACTGCATAAAGAATGTCTCAGGCACGGCCAGTTTCGAATCAACAAAACAAGCCTATGGTGCAGGACTGATAATCATCATTACCTGTGCGGCTGCTTTTGTCGCAGAATATGGTAAGCTGAAGCATCTCTCTTCAGGCGGTGTATCGATATGGCCAGACTTGGTGAACTTTTGCTGGCAGGAAAGTGCCTTACGCAGCGCGAACTGGATTCAGCCCTTGAGAATCATGTCTTGCACGGTGTCAAGCTGGGCACCTGTCTGGTGGAAATGGGCTATGTCAGCGATGATGACCTTGCACGTTGTCTGGGGGAGCAGACCGGGCAAGCCAGTCTGACCAAGGATCAGCTGCTGGTGGCCGGGGGGCAGCATCTCTCTCTGCTTGCACCGGCAGCCATCAAAAAACACCGCCTGATCCCGGTGGGTACGCAGGGGGCTGCCCTGCGGATAGCTACAGATCAGGATCTGTCAGGTAAAAAACAGCTTGAGCTGGAAAAATTTCTGAACAGGCCGGTAGAGCCGGTGGCGGTCTCCGGCTATGCTGTTGACTGCTTCCTTGAGCAGATATTTGGTATAGCTCGTCCCGGCAGGTTTTTGCCCCGCTACTCGAAGAGCAAAGGCACGACTGAACCGGATCCGGTTGTTGCACCGCCGCCCCGGGAGGAGGCCCCGCTGGTTATCAACGGGGTTCAGTGGAAAGGCCTGGGAGAGGTGACCCAGGACGACGAGGCTACCCGGATCTACGATGAGATATTCAGCGGCATGCTGCATCGTGATGAGCTGCCACGTACCCTGACGGAGGTTGCGGAGCAGCTCTGTCAGGCAACCTCACGCAATGATGTGGCAAAAACGGTGCTGGCGTATCTTTCCGGCAACCTGACAGTTGCAGCATTATTGATGATCAAGGATGATCTGGCCCGTGGCTGGAGTGCTGTTTTCCGTGGAGAGGCCATTCCGGATTTCGAGTCATTTTCTGTTCCGATTGCACTGTTGCCTGACCTGCAGCAGTGTGTGTCGGTAAAGAAAACCTATTTCGGCAATACCGCGACCTCTGAGACGCAGCTGCTGATGCATACGCTTCGCCATCCAAACGGCCAGTTGGCCTATTTCCCGATCTTTATTCAGCAGCGGGTGGTGGCAGTACTGGTCTGCGGCGCCTCGGAGAAGCTGAACCCCCTGGAAACGGCCGAGTTGTGCCGCAAGGCCTCCTACGCCCTGGAGATCCTGATTCTGCGTTCAAAACTGCTGAGTTCGTAAGAACAACGCCATCCCTGGCTCCTGCTGATGTAACTCCTCCTGTCCGATTACCGGTCTTCTGGTCCACACGTCTGATCCAATCGATCCGAGCAGGCTGTTGCTGCAGGATCGGTCTTGTTCGTGCTATAGCATGGAGTCTGTAAAGGAGAATCGCCTGCAATGAAAAAGAAGATAATGATTTTGACGATACTGGCGCTGGTTGCTGGTGCGTTTGTCTGGGTTGCTCTGCGGCGCAGCGGGGATGGAAATGGGGCCATGAAAATTACTGGTACCGTTGAGACCACCACGGTGGCGGTTTCCTTCAAGGTGCCGGGTCGTCTCAAAGAACGGCTGGTTGATGAAGGGGTTCAAGTGCAGGCCGGTCAGCTGGTGGCCCGGCTTGAGGATGATGAGCTGCAGGATGAGCTGCGTGTGCGTGCGGCAGATGAACAGGCTGCCCGGTCTGGTCTGGCTGACCTGCTGGCCGGCAGCCGCAGGGAGGAGATTGCGGCAGCTGCCGCTGCTCTGGCGCGGTTGCAGGCAGAGGCGGATCGGGCTGAGCAAGATGCGGTGCGGGCAGAGACGCTGTACAAGATTGAGGTGATTCCCCGCCAGGAGCTTGATGCGGCCAGGGCACTGAGGGATGCGGCAGCTGCAGCGGTTCGCGAGGGGCAGGAGCGGCTGCAGCTGACCAAGATCGGCCCCCGTCCCGATGCGGTCAGGCAGGCACAGGCCCGTCTGGAGGCTGCAGGGGCTGGCCGCTCACTGGCTGTTACCCGCCTGTCGCAGGCAATGTTGACCGCGCCGCTAAGTGGTTTTGTGCTGGCCAAGCATGCCGAGCCGGGTGAGCTGTTGGCAGCAGGCAGCCCGGTGATCACAGTGGGCAGGCTGGATGAGGTCTGGGTGCGGGGCTATATTCCGGAAACCCAGCTGGGGCGGATCAAGCTGGGGCAGCGGGCCGTGGTTACCAGTGATACCTGGAAGGGGCGCAGCTACCAGGGCACGGTCAGCTTTATCGCCTCTGAGGCGGAGTTTACCCCGCGTAATGTGCAGACCGAGGCCGAGCGGGTCAAGCTGGTCTACCGGTTCAAGGTGACCATTGCCAATCCGCAGCAGGAGCTGAAGCCGGGCATGCCGGTGGATGTGTTGATAGAGACAGGGGCACGGGTCAAGGGTCAAGGGTCAAGATAGGCATGCTATTTGGCAATCCGGCCATAAAGATCACCAACCTGACCAAGCGCTTCGGCGATCTGACCGCTGTTAGTGACCTGTCTCTCTCTATCCCCAGGGGAGAGCTGTTCGGGCTGGTGGGTTCTGACGGTGCGGGCAAGACCACCACGCTGCGGATGCTGACCGGGGTGCTGGATGCTGATTCCGGTGAGGCCCGCGTGCTGGACTGCCCCTGCAGCGAGCTGGAGCCGGTCCGCAGCCGGATTGGCTACATGAGCCAGCGTTTCGGCCTTTACCCTGATCTGACGGTGATGGAGAATATCCGCTTTCATGCGGATATTTTTGATGTCCCCAAGGCAGAATGGCGCGAACGGGCCGAGCGGCTTCTGGCCATGAGTGGTCTGACCCCTTTTACCGGTCGGCGCGCCGGTGCCCTGTCCGGAGGCATGAAGCAGAAACTTGGTCTCTGTTGCGCCTTGATTCATACTCCCACCGTATTATTCCTTGATGAACCGACCAACGGCGTTGATCCGGTCTCCCGCCGCGACTTTTGGCGTATTCTGGATACCCTGCTGTCTGAAGG
>CAZYMK010000304.1:0-3958 GCA_964648885.1 uncultured Geobacter sp.
GGCTCTCCATCAGCTATGACATCATCAAGAAACATGGCGGTGAGATCACGGTGGAGAGTGAACCGGGGAGCGGCACGGTCTTTACGGTGCGGCTGCCGGTTGATGTTCAACAAGAAGAGCAAGAAGCTTAACGCAGAGATGCAGAGACGCAGGGAAAGGCAGAAATCTGGGGTACACCTGAAAAACAAAAGATTTAGATGTTCTCTGTGCCTCTGCTCCTCATGCCTCTCTGCGTTAAGGTTTTTAAAGATTGAGAAGCAGAATCTTTAACGCAGACATGCAGAGACGCAGGGAAAGGCAGAAATCAGGGGTACACCTATGAAGCGATCAATACGAGAACGGTATGAACAGGCAGTATTTGATACTGATCGGCAGCAGGCCCTGCAGGTGGTGGAGCAGGCGCTGAAGATCGGTATGACACCGGAAGAGATCGTGTTTGAGGTGGTGGTGCCGGCCATTGAAGATTCTATCTCTGCCGTCAGTGTGCGCCGCTACACCAATCTGGCCCAGCACTTTATGGCATCCCAGATTGCAGCAGAGGTGACCGAGCAGATGGTACCGCTCTTCAGCCAGACCCCCGAGATGCTGGGACGAATGGTGATCGGCACCGCTGCCGGAGATTTTCACGGGCTGGGCAAACGGATCGTCAGCGGGTGCCTGAAGGCCCAGATGGTTGAGGTGTTTGACCTGGGACTGAATGTGCCTGCCGAGCGGTTTGTGGAGCAGGCCGTTACCGAAGGGGCCGGAGTGATCGGCATATCATCCATGATGGTGCATACTGCCTGCAGCGAGAATGGCCCGCAGGAGGTACGTCGTATCCTGCGGGAACGAGGCTTGGAAGATCGTATCAGGATCATTGTCGGGGGTGCGCCGTATAACCATGATGATGAACTCTACCACACGGTGCAGGCCGATGCCTGGGCCCGCAACGGCGTTGCCGCCGGTCCGGTGGTCATGCGTCTGCTGGAGGAGGTACGGCCATGACTACGCCGGTTGAACGATTAACAGCAACCGCCCAGGGACAGAAGACTGACCGGATTCCGGTTTTTTGTAATCTGCTGGATCAGGGTGCTCAGGAACTGGGGCTGAGCCTTAAGGAGTACTACGCCAAAGGGGAGCATGTGGCAGAAGGGCAGTTGCGGCTGCAGCGCAAATACGGGCACGACAACCTCTGGGGGCTTTTTTATGTGGGCAAAGAGGCAGAACTGCTGGGCTGCCGACAGATTGTCTTTGCCAAGAACGGTCCGCCCAATGTGGGAGAGATGGTGATCCGTAGCTTGGATGATATTGACCGACTCCAGGTGCCGGATGATATCACCGCCCATCCGGCCTTTGCCGAGATCAAGACCTGTATGGAGATCCTGCGTCGTGAGGCTGGCGGCCGTTGTCCGATCTGTGCCTATGTGACCTCATCCATGACCCTGCCGGCCCTTTTGATGGGGATGGAAAAGTGGCTTGAGCTGCTGCTGACCGGACCGGCAGAGGCCCGAGACCGGCTGCTTGCAAAATGTAACCGCTTTTTTCGCCAGGAGATCAGGGCCTACCGTGAGGCAGGGGCCAACGTGTTGGTCTATGCCAACCCCTTTGGATCACTTGATATCATCTCACCAACATTTTTCCGTGAGCTCAGCCTGCCCTGGATCAGACGTGATCTGGAGGAAGGGGGCGTGGACGGGGTGGTCTACTACTGCGGCGGTGCCCGGATGAATCCGGTTATTGATCAGGTCTTTGAGGCAACCGGCATCGGCACCTATTACCTGAGCCCCCTTGATGACATTGCAACCGGCAAACAGGCCATCAACGGTCGTGCGCTCTGCGGCGGGGTGATCAACGACATCGCCCTGATCCGCTGGAGCCCGGATCAGGTGCGCCACGAGGTACAGCGGATGCTGCAGGCCGGTATGCCGGGTGGCAAGTTCTTTTTTGGCACCATTTTAATGCCGTTGGCAGTACCGGAGGCGAACATCCAGGCCATGATCAGTGCAGCCAAAGAGTTTGGAGCTGCAGATGTCTGAAAGCCATTGTCTGCTGATAGGGTGCGCCATCCTCAAAAAAGAGGTGGAATACCTGTTTGCAGAGCAGGGCTGGCCCTGTAGCCGGATCTTTCTGCCCTCGTCACTGCATTTTGATTTTGACCAGCTGCGGGAGACCCTTGACGGCACTATCCTGAAGAACAGCGGCAAAGAGACACTGCTGCTGTACGGCACCTGCTACCCAGGCATTGACCAGCTTGCCACGGTCAGGCGGATCCCCTGCCAGAACTGTGTTGAGATGCTGCTGGGACCAGAGCGGTTCAAGGAACAACTTGAAAACGGGGCCTATTTTCTGCTGGAGGAGTGGGCCACAAACTGGGATGAGATACTGGAAAAGACCTTTGGCAATCGTGAGGTGGCGCGGGAGATCTTTCAGCTGGACCGGCGTTTCCTGCTGGCTCTGCGCACCCCCTGTTCAGGAGAGTTCAGCGCAGCGGCAACGGCAGCCGCAGATTCGGTGGGGCTGCCGTTGCGCTGGCTCGATGTTTCGCTGGATCACCTGAAACAGCAGCTTGAACTGCTGCTGGCGGTTTCGCCAGAGCAGACAGCGCAGGCAGACCTGGTCGAGCAGGCTGTGTTTCACAAACAGCGGGCCGACCGGCTGGCCGCAGAAAAATCCAGCCTGCAGTTGGTAACCACCATGATGAATCGCCTGAGTGCCCTGCCGGGTCTGGAGAATACCGTTCAGAACCTGCTGGAGCTGGTGGTTGATTCAATCGGCGGCACCAATGCCGAACTCTATTATTTTATTGATGACACCGTTTGGTATACGAATCTGGAGGGGATCAAACAAGAGGGGGTCAGCATAGCTGATCCGCTGTTGCAAGAGGCGCTGCAGGCAGGTCAACCGGTCCATACCAGCCATGATTTTCAGAACACCCTGATGCATACCCGCAACTTTGCCTCGGCCTCCAGCTGGGCCGTGCCGCTTCAAACCGGCGAGTCACTGGTCGGGGTGTTCAAGATTGAAAACATGCACCTTGATTCAGGAGAGTTGTTACCCAATCTGGGGGCGTTTTTCAGATATGCCGCCCTGATCCTGAAAAACGAGATACAAAGTTATGTGCAGCTTCAGCAGGCCTATCAGACCCTCAAGCAGGAAAAGGATCAGCATGTTGCCAGCAAGATACAGCTTGAGCAAGCCCTGACCGAGCTGAGCGAGGCCCAGTCCCAGATCTACCAGCAGGAAAAGATGGCCTCTATCGGTCAGCTGGCTGCCGGGGTGGCCCATGAGATCAACAACCCGATGGGGTACATCACCAGTAACCTGAGTTCACTGGACAAATATGTGAGCAGGGTAACCGAATTCATCACTACTGTGGATCAGGCCCTGCAGCAGTGTGCTGACCGTACGGTCATCATGTCGGTTCAGGAGGCCCGCAAGCGGCTCAAGATCGACCGGATCCTGGAGGATGCCCACCAGCTGATTACTGAAAGCCAGGACGGCACCGGTCGGGTCAGACGGATTGTCCAGGACCTGAAAAGTTTTTCCCGGATTGACCAGGCTGAGACGGCCCTGATCGATCTGAACGAATCCCTGGAAACCACCATCAACATTGCCTGGAACGAACTGAAATATGTGGCTGAACTGAACCGTAACTTTGGCGAGATCCCCCGGGTCAGATGCTTTCCCCAGCAGCTGAACCAGGTCTTTCTGAACCTGCTGGTCAATGCTGCCCATGCCCTGGGCAGCACGCGCGGTCAGATCACTATTGGTACCAGACAAGAGGGAGACCAGGTGCTGGTCACGGTCAGCGACACCGGCTGCGGCATAAGCCCTGAGGTACAGCGCCATATCTTTGAGCCGTTTTTTACCACCAAAGAGGTGGGCAAAGGCACCGGCCTGGGACTCTCCATCAGCTATGACATTATCAAGAAACATGGCGGTGAGATCACGGTGGAAAGTGAACCGGGGCGCGGCACGG
>CAZYMK010000305.1:0-3934 GCA_964648885.1 uncultured Geobacter sp.
CCTTTCAAATCAATAATTTGAAAGGGCTTTTTATTTAATGGTGGCTGCTCAGGGATTCGAACCCCGCACCGTACGCGTATGAAGCGCATGCTCTAACCAGATGAGCTAAGCAGCCATTAACGAAAAATCGAAGTCAAACAAACAAAGGGAGTATCTTTTATGTCATTTTTAAACGAGTGTCAAGCAAAAGAGCAAAAGAGCAGTCAATGCAGTATTCAGACGAAAAAGCCCGGTACGGTGCCTACTGATCGATTGACAGGTACGGCTGTCTGCCGCTATTAACAACGCTGGTGCCCTATTTATTAACAGACGAAGGTTTCATGCACAGCAATGCCACTCATAAGCAGAATCGGGGACGCTGGTCAAGCCGCCTGGGCTTTATTATGGCAGCGGCCGGTTCTGCCATCGGCCTCGGCAATATCTGGAAATTCCCCTATGTTACCGGCATGCACGGCGGCGGTGCCTTTGTGCTGTTCTACATCTTTTGCATCATCATGATCGGCCTGCCGTTGATGGTGGCTGAAATGATGCTGGGCAGACAGACCCGCAAAGACCCGGTAGGTGCCTTCAGGCTGCTTAAAGGCGGCCCCTGGACCGGCATCGGCTGGCTGGCGGTGGGAGCGGCCTTTCTGATCCTCTCCTACTACGCGGTGATTGCTGGCTGGGCCGTTGATTACCTCTGGCTCTCGCTGAACGGCACGATCAGCCAGCAGCAGGCCCACCAGGTACCACAGCTGTTTGCCGATCTGCTGGCCAACGGCCTGGGCCAGCTGTTCTGGCAGGCTCTGTTCATGGGGATGACGGTGCTGATCGTGATTGCCGGGGTCAAAAACGGTCTGGAGCGTGCCGGCAAGATCATCATGCCGGTTTTTTTCTGTATCCTGCTGTTGCTGGCCATTTTCGGGCTCTTTTCGCCCGGCGGCCTTCAGGCAGTACAGTTTCTGTTTACCCCCGACTGGTCAAAACTGACTCCGCCGGTGATGCTGGAGGCGCTGGGGCATGCCTTCTTCACCTTAAGCCTGGGAATGGGGGCCATCCTGACCTACGGCAGCTATGCTGATGAGCGGACCAGCATTCCGGCCATGGCTGCCACGGTCTCGACCATGGACACTCTGGTGGCGCTCTTGGCCGGCCTGGCCATCTTCCCGATCGTGTTCAGCTACAACATGGCCCCTGCCGCCGGACCGGGCCTGGTGTTCAAGACCCTGCCGATTCTGTTCAGTCAGATGCCCGGCGGAAACGTGATCGCAGTCCTGTTTTTCCTGCTGCTGGTGATTGCGGCGCTTACCTCGGCCATCTCGCTTTTAGAGGTGGTGGTGGCCTATTTCTGTGATGAAAAAGAGTGGAGCAGATCCAAGGCTACCCTGCTGATGGGGCTGGCTGCGTTTTTGCTGGGCGTACCATCGGCCCTTTCCAGCGACCTGCTCAAGGACTGGCACCTGATCGGCGACCGAAACTTCCTTGATTCGGTCGATTTTCTGGCCACCAACTACCTGCTGCCCCTGGGTGGCCTGCTGACGGTTGTCTTTACCGGCTGGTTTCTGTCCGGCACAGTGGTTCAGAGCGAATTTGAGGCGGGCGAGACCGGCAAACGATTCTTTCCGCTCTGGCGTTTCCTGATCCGGTATGTCTCACCGGTGCTGGTGCTGCTGGTGCTGCTCTACAAGGCAGGGCTGTTCTGACGGCACTGCTCAGCACTGCTCAAACCGCTTCACAAAGCCGCACCACTCGCATTCCGGCTTGTTACAGCCAACGTGAAACTCTTTGGCCTGAATCTTTGCATAGACCTCTTTGATCTGCTGTCTAACCTGTGCCACCTCATCGTCAGAGACCTCAAAGCGGGCGCTTTTATACTCGCCAGTATCCTTCTCCGGCTCAACAAACTCGAAGCGGGCAGCTGACATGATCCAGTTGCGGCGCGGTTCATGTTCCACCAGAATCCGGTAGAAGACCGCCTGACGCCAGTAATCACCGCCCAACCGGTCATCATCGTTCGGTTCCTTACCTTCTGCCTGCGCCTTGGCAACCTTCTCAGGATCAGGGGGATTCAGCTTCTTGCGGGCCTTGACCGGGTTGCCGGTCTTGTAGTCCACCACCGTAACATGGCTGCCTGAGAACTCCAGCATATCCAGCTTACCGTTTAACGGGACACCATCCACCAGAATGTTGCGGAAGGGATACTCCACCAGCGCATCCTGTTTCCAGCTGCGGTGGTGTGCGCCATAAAATCCGGGCAGAATCGCCTCGCCGTACTCCAGCCTGCGCCGGAACTCTGCCGGGGTAAAGCCTGCCTCATGCTTCTGCATGAACCAGCGAAAATCATCCACAAAGGTGGCGACATTGGAAAACCGCCGGGCTGGATCGTTCTTCATCTTGCGGAAGATCTGCTCCAGGGCATGGTGGACCGCAGAACCAAAGGTCAGGGCAGCACTCATCGGGGCCGGTACCCGCAGCAGGGTATTGAAGTAGAAGGAGACCGGACAACGCAGGTAGCTGTTCAGATGGGTCACACTTAACGAGTATTTCTGCAGCAGGCTATCCACAAAGCTCTCATCAATAAAAGAGGCTGGCAACAGTGCCGGGGCAGCCTGCAACACGCTGCTGCCAAAGGCCAGCAGCTCATCATCGGCCAGAACCACCTGCTGCAGGCCAGCCACGCCACCTTCGGCCAACTCAGCCACAAAGCGACTCTTTTCCAGTTCTTTTTCCTTATTGTCCCGTTCCGGCCAGGAAACCAGCAACTGTTTGCGTGCCCTGGTCATGGCCACGTAAAACAGGCGCCGGGATTCTTCCTCTTCGCTGCCTGCCGGGCCGGACCAGACCGTTGGGGGCAGCTTGTAGCTACGGTTACGGGAGGCGCTGTCCCAGACACTGCGGGTGCAGCCCAGCATAAAGACGTAGTCAAACTGAAGCCCCTTGGAGCCGTGGGCGGTCAGGAAATTGACCCCGGCTCCGGTATAACTGAGCTTTTCCACCGGCAGCGAGATCCCCTGCTGCTGCATATCTGCCAGCATGGCCAGCAGCTCTGAGAGCGACATGGTCACCTTGGCGGTCTCTTCCCGCACAAAGTCAAACAGGGTATTTAGCAGTTCAAGGTGCCAGACCCGTTCATGGGCTGACAACGCCTGGGCCAGAATCCCCAGCCGGGTAATGACATGGTGCAGCAGCTCCTGCAGAGTCATGGTGGCAGCATCCCGCAGCAACTCTTCAACCGTCTCCCCTGCCCGGCGCAGATGCAGGTCATCGCTGGCAGGAAACAGCCCCTGCTGCCCCTTGTCCATCCCCCTGACCGGCAACTGTTCCCGCCAGTAGCAGGGCTTTTTTTCAGTCCGCTGCCGGGCGATTTCAACGGACAGCCGGGCCAGGGCCAGGGGCGGCACCTCAAACCAGGCTTCATGCAGGATCTCAAACAGCAGCCGTTCACCGGAATGGGGCCGCTCAAGCTCGGCAGCCAGATAGCGCAGGATGGTCAGGAGCTTGAGGATCAACGGCTCCTGCAGGATATCAGCCCTGCGCCGGGTCTGCACCGCCACCCCACGGCTGGTCAGGAAGCGGATGATCTCGTCCGACTGGCTGTGGTTGCGGTAGATCACGGCGATCTGTTCCGGCAACACCCCCTGCTCCAGCAACCCGGCGATCCGGTTGGCCACTGCCACGGTTTCATGGGCTGTGGTGGCATACCCCACCAGTTCCGGCGGCTCAGGCAGTGTGGCCACCTCCGGGTTCATGGCAACCAGCTGTTTGTCATTGCTCAGGCGTTCCAGGTTACGGCTGATCAGACCGGCAGCACCATCCAGAATCAGTTGGGATGAACGGTGGTTGTCAGTCAGGGTCACCGTGATGAGCGAATCCTGATAACGGCTGGCAAAACGGCGGATATTCTCGACACTGGCCCCCTGAAAACGGAAGATGGATTGATCATCATCCCCCACCA
>CAZYMK010000306.1:0-3919 GCA_964648885.1 uncultured Geobacter sp.
TTTATACAACCAGCCTGGGGATGGGGGCGGTGGCAGCCTCGTCGATCGGTATCTGCCGGGTCTGGCTACCGGGTGATGATCTTTCAGAACCTGAGGCTGCCTGTCTGCCTCAGGATGAACGGTCAAGCCGCGCAGCAGAACAGTTAACCTGTTACTTTCAAGGTACTGCTCTACCTTTTGAACTTCAGGTTGATATTTCAGTCTTAAGTGTTTTTTATCAGCAGGTTCTTCTGCAGACCATGCAGATACCCTACGGTTCTGTAACCAGCTATGGTGCGCTGGCTGTGCAGGCCGAACGCCCCCGGGCAAGTCGTGCGGTGGGAGGGGCACTGCGCAGCAATCCGGTGCCGATTCTTATCCCCTGCCACCGGGTAGTTGCCGCCTCAGGCGCCTTGACCGGCTTCAGCGGTCCTGGCGGTATTCACATGAAAAAAATATTATTAACCCTGGAAGGTGTTGATATGAATGGGGTCAAATCAGCGTTAACTACGACGGGTTATGCACAGTAAAAAAACTCATAAAAAAGCAAGAAAAGAACTTGACACCTAAAACCATTGGTATATCGCTGATAATAGGCCAAAACTCATAACATGTTGATATTAAAAGCTAAACAAAGTGATTAAAAAATAGGCATTTGGGAAAAATCGCTTGTAAGAATGTATCTTTCCTGTTTCATCAACACTATTATCAACAGGTTTTCAACAGATTTTGTGGATAAGGATTCAACCCGCTGAAATCCTTCCAAAGGAACCTCATTTTTCACCGGCAGGCAGGGAGAACTCCATTTTTTTAGCCTCCTGCCAGAGCTGTTCCATTTCTTCCAGGCTGGTCTCCTGAAGTTGTCTGCCATCGGCATGCAGCCTGTTTTCAATATGACTGAAGCGTGTCTGAAAGCGGTTAATGGTCTTGCGTAGCGCCTCTTCCGGGTCAAGAGCCAGGAACCTGCCCAGATTTGCAATGGCAAACAGCAGATCACCCAGTTCCGCCTCCATCCGTTCCTGGCTCCCCAGTGCCATGGCCTCTTCAAATTCGTGCAGTTCTTCAAGTACCTTGGACATCACCTGATCGACATGTTCCCAGTCAAACCCCACCCGAGACGCTTTTTCGCTAATCTTTTGGGCCTTCATCAGTGCCGGCAGGTGGGGGGGGATACCGGACAGGGCAGAGCGGCGCTCTTCGCCCTTTTCCTCCTTTTTTATTTTCTCCCAGTTGGCCACTTGGGCTGCACTGTCGCTGATCTCCTGATCACCAAACACATGGGGGTGTCGGCGAATCAATTTGTCGGCCAGGGTCGCCATGACCTGTTCCATGGTAAAGGCGCCTCGCTCTTCTGCAATGGCTGCATGAAAAACCGGTTGCAGCAGCAGATCACCCAGCTCTTCCTGTAGTAGAGGGTCGGAGCCGCTGTCAATCGCTTCGATTACCTCATAGGTCTCTTCCAGCAGATACCGTTTCAGGCTTGTGTGGGTCTGTTCGGCATCCCAGGGGCAGCCGCCCGGTGCGCGCAATCGTCGCATGATCTGCATGATCTGGTTAAATCCGTTGTCAAGGTTGCTCTCCATTCGCTTGTTCCTTTTGTTGAGGTAGGTGTTTGTTCAAGCTGCACCTTACCATACCTGACGCGGCAGTGCAGCGTTCTGTGCTGCAAATAAACCTGTTGACTGTCTGACAACCGATATGCTATCTGAAAAAACTCTTTGCACGAAAAACCCCGTCAGTACTTTGCTTCGGTGCGTAGCGCAGCCTGGTAGCGCACTACCTTGGGGTGGTAGGGGTCGCTGGTTCAAATCCAGTCGCACCGACCAGTTGGCATTCCGGATATCCGGATGCAGGTGAAAGCCTCGGTTAATCCGGGGCTTTTTCTGTTTGCACCATTCTACGAGAGGTGACTGTGGAACGACTTCTTGCCAATAAACCGGTTTCCGCACTGCTTACAACACTCTGCAGTGAGCATCTGCAGGGTAAGGATGAGGTGGTGCGTCTGGCCATGATTGCATTATTGGCCGGCGGCCATATTCTGGTGGAGGATTTGCCGGGATTAGGCAAGACCACCATTGCCCTGGCCCTGGCAGGAGTCACCGGCCTCTCCTTTGGCCGGGTGCAGTGTACCAGCGACCTGCTGCCCAGCGATATCACCGGCCTGTCGGTTTTCAAGCGCGAGACCGGCACCTTCAGCTTTCTGCCGGGTCCAATTTTTAATAACATTGTACTACTGGACGAGATCAATCGTGCCATGCCCCGCACCCAGAGCGCCATGCTTGAGGCGATGGAGGAGCGTCGGGTGACGGTGGAAGGGGTCACCCATCCGCTGCCGGAACCGTTCATGGTCTTTGCCACCCAGAACCCGTCAGACCAGAGCGGTACTTTTCCCCTGCCTGAATCACAGCTTGACCGTTTTCTGATCTGTACCGGTATCGGCTATCCTCCGGAGGATCTGGAGCGGGCCATAATTGCCGGCGGCGGAATTCGTGAGCGTATTCCGGGCATCGCCCCGTTGATCTCGCCAGAGCAGCTGCAAGCTGCCCGGGCCGTTGTAGCCAGGGATATCTATCTTTCCGATAAAGTAGTTGTCTATATTCACCGTCTGGTGCAAGCAACGCGCACGGATCCCCAGATTCAGACCGGCCTGTCCACCAGGGCGGCAATTAACCTTGCACAGGCTGCCCGTGCTGCAGCATTTCTGAAGGGGCGTGATTTTGTGGCACCTGATGATGTCAGAGAAATCGCCCCGGCGGTCTGCAGTCACCGTCTGGTGGTGCGTACCGGCCTTTCCGGCCAGGATCAAGGAGCCCTGCTACGCAAGATCATCGCAGCCATACCGGTTCCTTTGGCCTAAAGGTCAGCCTGGCCGGGATACTCTACATCCTGATCACTATCCTGCTCGGCTTCGCTGCTGTCAATACCGGCAATAATCTTCTCTTTCTGGTGGTTTCCGGCCTGCTGGGATTTATGGCTGCAACCGGTTACGCCGGAATGCTGAACATCAAAGGGATTGTACCGCTCTTGCTGCCCCCGGAAGAGTTGTATGCCAACCATCCCGCTGTCTTCCGTCTGGTGGTGCATAACCGTAAACGCTCACTGCCGTCATTTTTGATCAGCGCAACATCGCCAAACGGAGGTACGGTCCTTCCGTTTCTTGCGGCCGGCAGCACCGGTGAAACCGGTCTTGAGCTGGTTTTTACGGCCAGGGGGCGCCACCAGGTCGGCAGGATCAGGATCAGCTCCCCCTTTCCGGTCAACTTCTTTACCCGCTACTGGGAATTTACGCTCCATGATACTGTACTGGTGTTTCCTGAGCCGTTGCCACTTACCGGGTTTTCAGCCGCAGACGGAGCTGAATCAACCGGTGAGACAGTGCGCACCATACGTGGTCTGGATGGAGAGTTGGAGGGGATCCGAACCTATTCGGGCACTGAACCGTTGCGTTTGATCCACTGGCGTCTGTCTGCCCGTGACCATGAACTGCTGGTAAAGGAGTTCGGCACTCAGGCTGCCTCCCCCCTGATGATCAGGCTTGATAAACTGCCCGGCACTGATCTTGAGACGCGACTTTCCCAGGCTACCTGGCTGATCAGACGCTACGGCAATGAACGGCCGACAGGTCTGGCCCTGCCTGACCGTACTCTGGCTCCTGCTATTGGCCGGCGTCATTGTCTGCAGCTTTTAACGGAGCTTGCCCTGTATGATCACCAGTAGTCGCTTCTGTACCCTGCTTGCCCTGGTTATTGCCCTGGCCGGGATCGCCCCGATCTTTTTCTGGATCGAGCGTTTTCCACAACTGGTGGTGGTGCTGGCGCTCTTGATCGGCCTGTTGCAGGAGTGGCGGGGAGGGTGGCGGTTCAGCAATCGCCAGTTTAATCTGGCTCTGGTGCCGGTCTTTATCTGGTATCTGCTGCAGTACAGCCGCAGTAATCCGATT
>CAZYMK010000307.1:0-3909 GCA_964648885.1 uncultured Geobacter sp.
GTTCCCCACGGTCTCCATCAGCGGCCAGGGATTTCCGGTGGGGAAGGTGCGGTAGCGTTTAAGAAACTGAAGAGGTAACGGGTATGGGATATCGATCTCTGTTGGTCATCATGGTATTAACCTGCATCGGGAGTGTAACGGCTCTCGCCGCACCTGTTCAGAGATCATCCGATGCAGGACGCGGCCTGCAGGTGCAGACAAAGCCTGTAGTGGACAGCCGCCAGCGGGTAGCGCTAGTGGTTGGTAACAGTCGTTATGCCGTATCCCCTCTGACCAATCCGGTCAATGATGCCCGTGCCATGGCTGCGGTATTGAGGCAGCTAGGATTTGAAGTACATGAGCGGATCGATAGCAGCTACGCCGATCTGCACCTGGCTATCGATCAATTCGGCAACCGCCTTAAACCAGGGGGCGTCGGGTTGTTTTTCTATGCCGGACATGGCATGCAGGTGCAGGGCAGCAACTACCTGATACCGGTCGATGCCCGGATCAATGCCGAGAACGAGGTGCGTTACAAGGCGGTTGATGTCGGTCTGGTGCTGGTAAGGATGGAGCAGGCCAAGGGGGATATCAACATCGTTATTCTGGATGCCTGCCGTGACAATCCGTTTAACCGCAGTTTCCGTTCCTCCAGCAGGGGCTTGGCCAGTATGGATGCCCCGACCGGAACCCTGATCGCGTATGCCACAGCGCCAGGTAAGACTGCTGCTGACGGCGACGGCCGTAATGGTCTGTTTACCTCTGAACTGTTGCGGGTGATTCAGACTCCAGGTCTGCGTGTAGAAGATCTATTCAAGCAGGTCCGCAAGACGGTTCGGGAGAAGAGCGGCAACAGCCAGGTACCTTGGGAATCTTCTTCCCTGGAGGGTAACTTCCATTTTAACCCTCAGCAGATATCCCCGGAATCCGTGCCGCTGCCCATACAACCGCCTGTACAAGCGGCTTCATTAGAAACGGCAGGTACCCCGACGGCACCTGCCGTGCAGGTTGAATCGTCCCGGTCTCCTCAGGAAAACCTGGCGTATAACCACCATCAGTCCGGCTTTCCATCGCCGCTTGAGTCAGATCACGGCTGGGGTGGAGGAAGTTCCAAGTGGCAGTTGGTGGATGGACGGCGTACCTATCCGAATGAGTGGGCCCGGGGGCTTGCCTTTACCGGCGGCCCCAAGAAATGGGCCGGTGAATCGTGTGGATGGAGACAGGCAACCATCAACTTCGGTAAGCCGACAACCTTTGATCGGGTGGTACTCTGGCACCACGGGCAGGATCAGATACCGACGGTTTGCAGTGTACAGGCCTTTCAGCAGGGGGGGTGGCGGGATATCTTCAGCAGTTCCGACTGCAGTGCCCTGGCTCCGTACGCCAGGGTGGGGGGGACTGAATGGTGGCAAGGGTGGTCAACTCCCATGATGCTCGACTTTAAGCAGGTGAGCGCAGAAAAGGTGCGTTACCGTTTTGATAACTGCACTATCGAACATGGCTGGTTATATGAATTTGAGGTGTATCGGGTAAAATGAGTGAGGATACAAAGGGTTACTGATAAACAAGCAACTGCACATGGCACTGGAACGCTGATTCCGGCAGTGCATTTACTTGATCAGGACCATGCCCTGTGCGTCAGGTATCGACCTTGCCGAACCACTGCTCAGCGTCGATGCAGGGCCCGATACATCTCCGCGATCAGCACCGAGACCTCCATAGGTTTCGGCACATACCCGTCAAAACCTGAGCTGAGCAGCTGTTCCTTTTCCTCCTGCAGGGCATGGGCGGTCAGGGCGATGATCGGGGTATGGCTTCCCTTTTCGGCCTCCTGCGAGCGAATGGCGGTGGTGGCAGCGCAACCGTCCAGGAACGGCATCTGGATATCCATCAGGATCAGGTCAAAGCTCCCCTCGGACCAAAGCCGCACCGCTTCCTGCCCGTTAGTGGCGCTGGTCACCCGGTGTCCCAGCTGCTGAAGCACGGCAACGGCGTATTTACGGTTGATGGTGTTGTCCTCAGCCAGCAGGATATGCAGGGTAGACCCTTCCCAGTGGGCTGTCGGCAGGTTTGCGTCCTCCTCAGTTGCCTGAGCTGCAGTTCGCCGAACCGTGAACGGCAGGGTCAGGTGGAAGGAGCTACCTAGACCGACGGTGCTTTCCGCCCAGAGCCTGCCGCCCATCAGTTCTACCAGCCGACGGCTGATGGAAAGCCCCAGTCCCTTGGCTCCCAGTTTACGGCCGGTGGCCTTGACCGGGCTGAATAGCCGCTGCAGGGTTCCGGCGTCAATACCGATGCCGGTGTCGCTGACTCTGAGATGCAGCAACACCAGGTCATCATGCTGTTGAAGCACCGTGACGGCCAGAGCCACGGCTCCCTTTTCCGTGAATTTGATTGCATTGGCCACCAGGTTGAGTATGACCTGTTTGGTGTGCAATTGATCGCCTCGCAGGGTGTCGGGCACACTGTCCGGGATGTCAACGGTGAGGTCAAGCCCCTTGATATGCAGGTCGGTGTGCTGGGTCTTGACTATGTTGCTTATGGTGGCACGGAGGCTGAAATCAACCTCTTCAGGCTGCACCAGGTCATCGGCGAGTTTTGAGAAGTCGATAATGTCGTTGATCAGATACATCAGGCTTTTGGCGGAGATTTCCAGGCAGTCCAGGTACTCCTGTTGCTGGGGGGACAGTTCGGTGGTTCGCAGTAGTTGAGCCATGCCGATTACCCCATTCATCGGAGTGCGAATTTCATGGCTCATATTGGTGAGAAATTCATTCCTGGCAACAGTGTCATGAACCTCAGCCGAAGGGTATGACTTGAGCACCGTCTTTTTACGTTTTTGAGATTTTTTTGGTGTTTTGGCCATTGACGTTCCTGTTGATCAAGACGTTTTCAGCGTTAAGTGTAGCATACTGTAGGCGGTTGGTGCAGTGTGCCGGCTACCTTGCATAAAAAAAGGGATGCCTGTTGGCATCCCCCTGGCTCGACGGCTCGCAGATTATCCCTGCAAACCAAACTCCTCATGCAGGACGCGTACCGCAAGTTCGGTGTATTTCTCATCAACCACCACCGAGATCTTGATCTCAGAAGTGGAGATCATCTGGATGTTGATGCTGTTCTTGGCCAGAGCAGCAAACATGCGGGTTGCAACGCCGGCATGGCTGCGCATGCCAAGACCGACAATGGAAATTTTGCTGATGTTCTCGTCGGACTGGACTTCAAGGGCTTCAACCTCTTTGGCTACTTCGTTGGTGATTAAAAGCGCCTTTTTAAGGTCCGCCTTGGTGACGGTGAAGGTGAAGTCGGTGGTGCCGGCATGACTGACGTTCTGGACAATCATGTCAACCGAGATGGCTGCATCTGACAGCGGTGTAAGGATCTTGGCGGCGATACCCGGTTTGTCAGGCACCCCCAGCACCGCGATCTTTGCTTCATTCTTGTCGTATGCAACCCCGGAAACGAGAATTCCTTCCATATCCTTATCCTCCCTGGTAACCATGGTACCGGTGTTTTCATTCAGGCTTGAGCGGACGTGAATGTCCACGTTGTATTTTTTAGCGAATTCTACGGAACGGATCTGCAGCACCTTGGCTCCCAGACTGGCCAGCTCCAGCATCTCGTCGTAGGAAATCTTTTCTACCTTGCGCGCTTCTCTGCAGACGTTGGGATCGGTGGTGTAGACGCCGTCCACATCGGTGTAGATCTCGCACACATCGGCCTTCAGGGCGGCAGCGAGGGCCACGGCAGAGGTGTCTGAACCGCCCCGTCCCAGGGTGGTCAGGTTGCCTTCCTTATCCATCCCCTGAAAGCCGGCCACAACTACAATGCAGCCTTCCTTCAGATCGGCCTGCATCAGGGTGTCGTCGATGCTCTCAATTCTGGCCTTGGCATAGGTGTTGTCGGTAATGATAGGTACCTGCCAGCCCATAT
>CAZYMK010000308.1:0-356 GCA_964648885.1 uncultured Geobacter sp.
GTAGCCTTAAAGACCGGAACAGGAAGTGCAGACAAGCAGAAAGGGCAGCAGCATCAGCCTGAAAACTTGGGCTGCCTTTTGATATCGTGTCTGCCGATCACCCATGAATGCCATTCAGGCTATTGGGCAACCAATTCAACTCTGCGATTTTTGGCGCGTCCATCCTCATGTGTGTTGGATGCCACCGGTGCAGTGGGACCAGCGCCAAATGGAGCCAAGCGAGATGAGGCAATTCCTTTTTTTCGGACCAGATCAGCAACAACCGCTGCGGCTCGGGCTTGGGACAGCTTGATGTTGTAATCAAAACCGCCCGCATTGTCTGTGTGCCCGACAACATACAATTTCAGTTTTTGGCT
>CAZYMK010000308.1:428-1794 GCA_964648885.1 uncultured Geobacter sp.
GCCGGTTCCGATTCAGGCTTGATATCTGATTTTGCCGTATCAAAATAGATGCCGTAAACAGCGGCTCTTCCGGTTGTATTGATGCTGCCGGCAAGACTTTCAGCACTTGCAACCACATACTGGTTCATGGCCTGCCGCTCAATGATATTTACCGTATACATGCCGTTATCGGCTCCATAAATCTGTGCCCATGCTTCAGAGCCATTTTTTACTACCTGCAGGGTGATATACCGGATACCGCCATCCTCATACTCGAAGATCACCTTGCCACCAACCGCTTTTGCAGCGTTGGCGTAGTTCCGGGTAATCTGCAGGCCGCTGGGCAGCTTAATCCCTTCATTGGCATAGTAATCAACCTGGTAATGACGTCCTTCAACTACCTGGTTTTTTCTCTGTTTTATTGGGAACTCAAAACTGCTGAATTCAAGCTCCTGATAGTTATATATATAAAAACCCGGCATCCTGTTGAACAGAGCAGGATCCTTACTGCCCTCTTTATCATTGGGATCACTTGCCGCTGCCGCCTGATGCAGAGGCAGCAGACAGAACAACAGAAAAAGTATGCCGAGTAGCCGTTTCATAGGGTCTTCTCCTTTGTGGGGTTGTATTACAGATAGTAACAAACTATTTTCACAATGCAATCGCTGAAAAACCTTTTCTTGTACTGCGTTGCACTGTTCGGCGTCATGGTGCCAGCAGCCGCTGGATGCGTGCCCAAGGGGTGGTATGCATGGTCTGCCACAAAGCCTTCAGTCCCGGATTTATCTCGCCGCAATCGTTTGGCTTGGACAACCGCCAGCGAGGGGTCGGGCAGTTCGGCGCGCAGGGAAATGGCCTGGGCGGCACGCTGCCCGGGGCTCAGGCGCACCAGCCAGTCCTGGTGCCGCTTCAGCACATCATGTACGGTCATGGGCCTCGACTTCGGCTGCTGCTGGGAGGCCTGCGTCAGCCGGACCTGTTCATGTTCGGCATCGCGTCGGAAACCCTCCTCCATTTCGGCGTGCATGCGTGCCATTTCCTGGCGCAGTGCCTCGGCACCGGCAGGGTTGCCGCGTCGAACCGCATCCAGCGTGGCCTCGGTCTGGCGCTTCCGCTGCGGTGCATCGGCCAGCCATTGGGCATACAGAGCCGCTGCAGGTGCTGCAGTAACCGGTTTGAAGGCCAGGACCTCTGTCTGCAGCCGCTTGATTGCTGCACGCAGAACCTGCTCGTTGCTGACTGGCCGCCACAGCGCCCTCCCGCCACGCGCAAACACCAGGCTCATCGTACCGCGGCCGAAGTGGGTATAGACCGGCACGCCGTCCAGGTGGCCCCATGGTTGCGGTTGAGCGTAGAAGGCCCGGCCGTCGCTGTCCTGGCTGACCAC
>CAZYMK010000308.1:1936-2319 GCA_964648885.1 uncultured Geobacter sp.
TGCAGAGCCTGATCGTATGCTGCTGATTCCGGTTTGCTCAGACCGTATGACGCCGCCGCATTGCCGCGCTCGACCGCCACTGCTACCTTGCCAGGTGCCTCGGGCATATAGTCCCACCCGCCGCTGCAGGTGCTGGAGTGCACCTGTTGGCTTGTGAGCAGCAGCACTAAGGCCGTCACGGCAGCGGCCCAGACTGCACTGCGTTTATAGTGTGTTCCTAGATGCATGGATGGTCGTTTCTCCTTTATCGCAGGTACAAACATATAGACTATTGTTCCGGTGATTACACACAACTTTTTCGTTTATATAGCGTTGCAATTGCCTTTCCGGCAGTCTAGAGTGAAAAAACCTCGCAGGAGAGAGGAATCGCAACCATGAAACGG
>CAZYMK010000308.1:2364-2814 GCA_964648885.1 uncultured Geobacter sp.
TCGTGTTTGTCGGTTTTTTTCTGATGTCGTTGCTGCAGCCATACCACGTGCTTGCTGGTGAGGGGTGTGAAATGCCGGCTCCCCGAAAACTTATGGCCTATCCGGAAGCGTTTCCGCTGCTGATGGACAGACACCACCGTATTGAAATCGTCTCTCCAAAGCAGGGCTTGCCAAGGTGAAGAACCAGTACTCCGGCAGAATATGCTACTTAATCCATGTAAATGGACCTAAAAACGGCAGTTCAATAACAGTTGAGTAGGGAGCAGGTGACGGCTCCATACTCAACTGTTTCAAATGCTTTTTCTAGGATGAAACCAGAGAGTGATGTATTCGATTGACTCAATGTAATAAGGAGTTTGGCTGCCCATGACCGCTGTACTTCAAAAAATCACCATCTTCATGGAGATGATCAAATTTTCCCACACGGTCTTTGCCCTGCCGTTTGCCTTA
>CAZYMK010000308.1:2855-3898 GCA_964648885.1 uncultured Geobacter sp.
CATGGCCATGAACCGGCTGATTGATGCCGACATTGATGCAAAAAACCCCCGTACTGCCGGGCGTGCCATCCCGGCCGGCCTGCTTTCCAAAGGGGCGGTGTTCGGGGCAATAGCCGCTTCAGTGACGCTCCTACTCTGGTCGGCAGCCATGCTCAACCCGCTCTGCCTCAAACTCTCCCCCATTGCCCTGTTCTTTCTGGTGCTCTACTCCTACTGCAAGCGGTTTACCAGTCTGGCTCACGTGGTACTGGGAGTCTGTCTGGCTGCCGCACCGATCGGCGCCTGGATGGCCCTGACCGGCACCATATCACTGCCTGCCATTGTGCTGGGCCTGATCGTGCTGTTCTGGGTTTCTGCCTTTGACATGCTCTATGCCCTGCAGGATCTTGAGTACGACCGCTCTGTTGGCCTGCACTCCATTCCGGTGGCGTTAGGGGTGACCGGAACACTCTGGCTTTCCCGTCTGTTCCACCTGATCACCGTCGGCCTATTGGTCTGGCTGATCGTACTGCTGGGGTTGGGGCCCTGGTTCTGGCTCGGTACCGCAGCAATGACCGCCATGTTGCTGTACGAACACTGGCTCCTGCGGGGTGGCGACCTGACCAAACTGGATGCGGCCTTTTTCACCATGAACGGCTACATCAGCCTGACCTTCCTGGCTGCCACGGCAGCGGATGTCTTTCTAACGAGGTAACAGACAAATGAAGATCCTGCTGGCTATCACCGGCGCATCGGGCGCCATTTATGGGCTGCGGCTGCTGGAGGAGTTACTGCGGAGCGGAAATCAGGTGTCCCTGGTGGCAAGTGAGAGCGGACTTCAGGTCTGCCGTTTTGAGACCGGTGTTGATTTAAGCGATGTCCCGGCGCTGCTGCAGCGCTGGGGGCTTCCTGATGCTTGCCTGATCATCCGTGCTGCCACCGACCTGTGGGCGCCGGAGGCCAGCGGCTCGGCAGCGCCCGATGCCATGGTGGTTGCCCCTTGCAGCATGGGTACGGTAGGGAGAATTGCAGCAGGGATCTCCGGCAATCTGATTGAACGGTCT
>CAZYMK010000309.1:0-3895 GCA_964648885.1 uncultured Geobacter sp.
TTTTGAAAAAATTTAAAATAATCGTAAGTACCTGATATCGTGTTGCAGGAAAAGCTGAGTTCGTGTATAGCACCGCAATCATCAGCATATTGATCAAGTTTTCAAGGAACTATCACCGCTATGCCTTTATTACCCATCCTCAGGCCCGTACTCATACTGCTCTGGCTCGCTGCTACTGCATCGGCACAGCCTGATCTGCGCGCTGACGCACTCAGACAATTTGAAGAGCTGCGCCAGAATAACGTTACAAAACAACTGCCGGATGAAATGCGCAGCCTTGATACAACGCTGGCAACAGCCGAGATGTACTACCAACTGCATGATACAATAAATGCGCAGCGCTACTATGAACTTGCACAGCAAAAAGCAATAATCATCCGCAAAAAGCTGCTGATATTTCAGACATCAGCTGACTCAGGCTCTGTTCCAGCTCCGGCAGCACCCACACCCACACCCGCATCAGCTGTGCAGACTCGTACTACCAGTGCAGTATCCGCTTCATCACCAGTTACAAGCGTAAAGGTCGAGCTTGAAGAAACGACTGAATCGTTTAACTCACCTCGATTGATAGGCACGGTCGGCACCTACACTGTCAGCAAAGGGGATACTATTCGCCTAGTCGCAGCAAAATTGGGCGTCAGCCGGTCACAACTGGCAGCAATGAACAAGCTGAGTCCGAAAGACACTCTTAAAATTGGCCAGACGCTACGTTATAACAACCGCAGAATCATCCCTGAACACCGCTTTAGGGACGGTATTCTGATCAACATTCCTGACCGGATGCTGTACCTGTTCCAGCAGGGAAACCTGGCCTACACAACGGCGGTTGCCCTGGGTACACCGACCAAGACCGAACAGTTTGTCTGGGAGACACCCATTGGCAAATTCAGGATTCTCAACAAGACCAAAGATCCGACCTGGACTGTCCCGCCTTCTATACAAGAAGAGATGCGTCTGGAGGGTAAAGAGGTGATTACCAGCATACCGCCCGGGCCGGAGAACCCACTGGGCAAGTACGCTATCAAGACCTCACTGCCTGGCATACTCATTCACAGTACGACAAAGCCGTGGTCGATCTACACTTACGCCAGCCACGGCTGCATAAGAGTCTATCCGGCTCGCATGGAAGAGCTGTTCAAACTGGTACGCCAGAATATGCCCGGGGAGATTATTTATAAACCGGTCAAACTTGCTATTACTGATGATGGTCGGGTACTGCTCGAGGCACATGCCGATATCTATAACAAGACCAAAGGGCTGAGGACCGAGGCACGGGCACTGATCCGCACCCACGGTCTTGAAGACAAGGTTGATTGGGAAAAAGTCAAACAGACGCTTTCCCGCAGATCCGGCGTAGCCGAAGACGTTACCCGCCCGGATTCGGGGTCACAGAATGCATTGGACACAAGCCGTGGTCAATCTCCTTCGTAGCGCCCTGGCTCAGTTCCTTTGACAAACGACTCTGCTACGCCGTCATCACCCTTCGACAGCTCTCCGCTTGTCGGACTCACGCGGACGACCGACACTGTTTCAGGTGGTTCAAACCCCTGTATCGGCAAGCGTGCCACGGCTTTTACCATGTAGTCAGCCCAGATCGGAGCTGCCGCCTGTCCGCCTGATCCGCCTGATCCGAGCGACCGGGCCTGGTTGTCAAAACCGACCCAAACACCGGTCACCAGTTGCGGTACATACCCGACAAACCAGGCATCCTTCATATCGTTTGTCGTACCGGTCTTGCCGGCTACCGGTCGCTTGATGGCAGCGGCACGATGGCCGGTTCCGCTCTGCACCACGCTCTCCATCAAGTTTGTTATAAGGTAGGCAACTTCTATTGTTGTGGCCTGGGTTCCGCGTGTCACAGAAGAACTGCCGGCCGACGGTAACACCGGCTGCGGGAGGACAATCGGCCGGGGTAACGGACCAGCTGGATCAGACTCCCCGGTTTCCTGCAGTGTCGGGGGTTCAGGCGGCAGTGGAGGCGGGTGTTCTTCCAGCACCCTGCCCTCGCTGTCGGTTACTTTCACGATGTAGTAGGGCGGGTAATAGACCCCTTTGCTGGCAAAGGCGGTGTACGCGGAGGTCAGCTCCAACGGTGAGACACTGGCTGCTCCCAAAGCAAGGGAGAGATTCGGCTCGATTTTGGATGTAAAGCCAAGCCGCTGCGCAAAAGTCACCGCATAGTCAACGCCAATCATCTCCAGAATCTTGACACTGACCACGTTGATCGAGTTGGTCAGGGCCTCACGCATGGTTACCGGCCCACGGTACTGGTTATCATAATTTTTGGGAGACCAGATTTTGCCCAGACCGGCAGGATATTCTACCGGAGCATCTTCGACCACTGTTGCAGCGGTCAGCCCCTTTTCCAGGGCCGCTGCATAGATGATCGGCTTGAAGGCGGAACCGGCATTGCGTTTGGCCTGCACGGCACGATTGAACTGGCTCTTGCGGAAGTCATAGCCACCGATCATCGCCTTCACTCCGCCGGTAGCAGGGTCCATGGAGACCAGAGCTCCCTGCACCTCCGGCACTTGATCAAGGGCAAAAACCGCACCTTGACGATTCTGGTCCGGAGCAACCACCTGCAGATCAAGCACCGCCCCCAGGGCCAGCGACCTGGACGGCTTGTCAGGCTTGCCGTACTTGTTTACCAGTGCCAGTTTACCGGCCCAGGACATCCCTTTACGATCAAGGATACCGGTTCGGTCGCCAACCCGCACTGTAGCAACCCCCTTGGCTGAATCAACCGCCACCACCACAGCCGGGTAGGTCTCTCCTTCTTTCAGGGCAGCCGAATCAATCCCTTCCTCAATTTTGTCGCAGAACGGCTCAACCTCCTCTAGCGAAAGATACCGGACTGCCCCCCGGAAACCCATGCGCTTGTCAACCGACTTAAGGCCGGAACGGACCGCTGCGTAAGCAGCCTGCTGCATACCGGCGTTCATGGTGGTGTAAATCTTGAGGCCTCCCTTGTACAGCTGATCTTCACCATACTTCTGTTCCAGATAAATTCGCATCTGCTCAAGAAAGTAGGCCACTTGATCGTTCATGGCACGTCTGCCCGGCAGGAGGACTAAAGGTGTCTTACGGGCATGATCAGCCTCAGCCAGCGTAATAAAGCCTTCAGCGACCATTCGCTCAAGTACATAATTTTGACGTTCCTTTGCCTTTGCCAGGTTTTTGACCGGAGAATAGGCATTGGGAGCCTTGGGAAGCCCGGCAAGGACTGCCATCTCTGCCAGATTTAACTGATCAACCTGTTTGCCGAAGTAAGTCTCGGCCGCCGCTTCAACACCGTAGGATCCGGCTCCCAGATAAATCTGGTTCAGATAAAGATACAATATCTCGTCCTTGGACAACTTGTCCTCCAGACGCTTGGCCAGGATTGCCTCCTTGATCTTACGGGAAATCTTCTTTTCCGGGGTCAGCAGCATGGTCTTGGTGACCTGCTGGGTAATCGTGGAGGCACCTTCTTTCTTACGCATGGAGACCAGATTCTTAAAAGCAGCCCGCACAATGCCAAAGTAGTCAATCCCTTTGTGTGAGTAAAAACTGGCGTCCTCTGCGGCAACAAAGGCCTGAATCAGCTTGCGTGGCATCCGGTTCACCGGCACCACCAACCGGCGTTCAAGAAAAAACTCTCCCACCAGGGTGCCGTCATCACCATACACCTGGGAAACGATCGGCGGTTTGTAATCGGCCAGCCGGTCGACTTTTGGAAGCCGAGCCATCAAGAACGCCACGTACCCGGTCAGACCGACCAGTACCACGACAGCGAGCGTAATCGCGATTAACAGCAGGGTTGACAGAAAACCACCCCTGTTTTTTTGCGGCACACGCCGTTGCACCCGTGCATGCTGCTGGCTCATGAAAATACGCCTTTCAGTACACAAAA
>CAZYMK010000310.1:0-3892 GCA_964648885.1 uncultured Geobacter sp.
TCACCCCATGATGATCGTGCCTATCAGGTCAATATCTCCGGCAAGGAGCTGCTCAGTACACGGCTGAAACAGTCCCCTTTCGGGGTATACCGTAACCACCAGGTCGGCTATGACAATCTGGATCGTCAGGTGGGCTATGCCAGGGTCGGCGCCCCCTATGATCAGCTGACAGCAGTGGTAACAATTTCGGGCGATTCTGTATTAAAGGGCTGGAAGCAGAGTCTGGTGATGAACGTTACTGCCGCTCTGCTGCTGCTGGCGGTCTGTGTTACGCTGGGTTTTCTGCTGCTCAAGCGGCTGCAGGATCTGGAGACAACAGAAAAGGCCCTGCGCACGAGCGAGGCCCATTTCCGCAGTATCTTTGAGCGGGCCAACACCGGTATTGCCTTTGCCGATCTGAAGGGCTGTCTGCTGCAGTGCAACCGTTCTTTTGCCGACCTGCTGGAGTACACGCCTGAACAGTTGTACGGCATGAACTTTGCCGGTTTCACCTATCCAGAGGATGTCGACTTAGAACAGAAACTCTATCAGCAGATCATCGAAGGCCGCCGCAGCGATTACCGCCTTGAGAAACGCTACCTGACAAGCACTGGCCGGATCGTCTGGGTGGATCTGTCCGTGGCCGCCATACTTGACCTGGAGGGTAATCCGATCAATTTTGTCGGGCTGGTGGTGGATATCACCGAGCGTAAAGAAGCTGAACAACAGCTTTCACAGGCCAAGCAGGCGGCTGAGGAGGCCAATCTGGCCAAGTCGCGCTTTTTGGCGATCATGAGCCATGAGATCCGGACACCGATGAACGCCATTCGGGGCATGGCGCACCTGTTGCGGCAGACCCCCCTTGATGCACGGCAGACCGAATACCTTGACAGTATCAGTGAAGCCGGCACCGGCCTGAGTACCATTATCAATGACATCCTTGATATCTCCAAGATCGAGGCCGGCAAGATGCAGCTGGAACAGACCGTCATGGTGCTGCAGCAGGTGCTGGGTTCGTCTTTGATGCTCATGAGGATCAAGGCGGAACAAAAAGGTTTGCAGCTCAAGCTTGAGACTGATGCAAACCTGCCTGAACGGATGCTGGGAGACCCGTTCAGGCTGGGCCAGATCCTCAACAACCTGCTGGGCAATGCCATTAAATTTACCGAGCGTGGGGGGGTTGTGCTGCGGGTGAAGCAACAGTCGCAGCAGGATCAGACCATTGTTATCCGCTTTGAGGTGGTCGACAGCGGCATCGGCATCCCGCAGGAATTTCAGGCCGACCTGTTTCAGCCCTTTACTCAGGCCGACACCAGCATTGCCCGACGCTTTGGCGGCACTGGCCTGGGGCTTTCCATCAGCAGTGAGCTGGCTCACCTGATGGGAGGTGAGCTGCGTTTTGCCAGTGAGGCGGGCAAAGGCAGCACCTTTGCCTTTACCATCCCGTTTACCCTGTTGCCTGCTGTGTCAGAGGTGCTTGCAGAGCCGGAGCGTGCTGTGGCTGAAGCACCTGCTCGCGGCCGACAGACTGCTGCTCCTGTGGTTCAGGCCGCTGCAGCGGCTGATCTGGCACCGCTGATCAGTGAGTTGGCCCTGCTGCTTGAGAAGCAGAACATACAGGCCCTGCGTCTGTTTGAGCAGCTGCAGCTGCAGCTTGCCGGGCAGATGGATACTGAACTGCAGGAGCTGCAGAATCGGATCAGGCATCTGCAGTTTACCGAGGCAGCCCGCCTGCTGAGCAGACTTGCAGAAAAAATCGGGATACCGTAAGCTGCCCCGGAGGTGATTGCTACGTGAGCCAGGAACGGCAAACCATACTGATTGTAGACGACACGCCGATCAATATCCGCATGCTCTCCGAGCTGTTGGTTGATGAACATGAGATCCTGTTTGCCACCAGCGGCGAAGATGGTCTGAAACGGGCACTGCAGGAGCGGCCGGACCTGATCCTGCTGGATATCATGATGCCCGGTATGGATGGGTACGAGGTCTGCCGTCGTCTGAAGGATGATCCGGCTACCCGCGATATCCCGGTTATCTTTGTGACTGCCCTGTCACAGGAGGCGGATGAGGCCAAAGGGCTGGCAGTGGGTGCCATTGATTATGTCACCAAGCCGATCAGTGCCCCGATCATCAAGGCCCGGGTACACAACCACCTCAAGCTGAAGCGCTATCAGGATATGCTGGCCGGCCAGGCCCTGCTGGACGGCCTGACCGGTATCCCCAACCGCCGTCGTTTTGATGAGACCATACTGATGGAATGGGGGCGGGCTCAGCGAACCAGTAACGAGATGTCGCTGCTGATGATCGACATAGATCATTTCAAGCGTTACAACGACACCTACGGCCATCTGGCCGGTGATGACTGCCTGACCAGCGTTGCCCAAACCATGGCAGAGGTGGTCCATCGGGGCGGTGATCTGTTGGCTCGTTACGGCGGAGAAGAGTTTGCCTGTATCCTGGCTGAAACCGGCTGGAGCGGTGCCAGAAAAGTGGCTGCAAAGATCATTGCAGCTGTCAACGGACTGCAGATACCCCACGCCAATTCTCCGGTGGCCCCCCATGTGACGGTCAGCATCGGCGGCTGCGCCACCCGGCCCGATGACCATCATGATCATGACCAGCTGGTGGCCTGCGCCGACCGCAGCCTGTATCGTGCCAAACAGGCAGGCCGTAATCGTGCCTGCTTCTGTGAAGAAGATGAAAACTGCACCTTGTCTATTAAAAACCTGGAGCCAACACTATGACTGTACGACGTTTACGCATCGGCACCCGGGCCAGCCAGCTCGCACTCTGGCAGGCCAACTGGGTCAAATCCGAACTGGAGCGGGTCTATCCCGGTATTGAGGTGGAACTGCTCAAGATCAAGACCATGGGTGACAAGATCCTTGATGTGCCCCTGGCTCAGGTAGGGGGCAAAGGCCTGTTTGTCAAAGAGATTGAAGAGGCGATGCTGCGGGGTGAGATCGACCTGGCGGTCCACAGCATGAAGGATGTGCCAACCGAGTTTCCGGAAGGGCTGGGTCTGGTGGTTACTACCAAGCGGGAAGACCCCCGCGATGCCTTTATCTCTGATGGTGTCACGTTCAGCGAACTGCGCCAGGGTGCCCGGATCGGTACCAGTGCCCTGCGGCGTCAGGCCCAGCTGCTGAAGGCCCGGCCTGATCTGGAGATGGTGATTATCCGGGGTAATGTGGAGACCCGTATCCGCAAGCTGAAGGAAGAGGGCCTTGATGCCGTGATCCTGGCTGCTGCCGGTCTGAACCGGCTTGGCTTTACCGATGTAGTTACAGAGCTGCTGGATGTGGATTTCTCCATCCCGGCCATCGGGCAGGGGGCACTGGGTCTTGAATGCCGGCTGGACGATCAGGCCACAATCGAGGCGCTTGCCTTTATGAACCACGCTGATACTGCTGCAGCGGTTGCTGCCGAGCGTGCCCTGCTCAAACGCTGTGAAGGGGGCTGTCAGGTACCGATTGCAGCCCACGGTACGGTCAGTGGCGATACCCTGACCCTGGTGGGCTTCATTGCCTCGGTGGACGGTAGCCAGACCGTACGGGATTGCATCAGCGGCACCACAGCCGATGCTGCAGCACTGGGCATCGAGTTGGCTGACCGCCTGTTGGCAGCCGGCGGCAAGGCGATACTGGAAGATGTCTACCAGCGGGAAATTGTACACTAACCCTCTGCAGGGCTGCCGGGTACTGGTGACCCGTGCGGCTGAACAGGCGGCCGGTTTTTCTGAGCAGCTGCGGCAGCGTGGTGCCGTGGTGGTCGAGTGCCCCACCATCAGCCTGGTGGCACCCGCATCATGGGTGCCTGTTGATGAGGCGCTACAGAACCTGCACGTTTTTGATTGGCTGATCCTGACCTCGGTAAACGGGGTCAGGTTTTTCTTTGGCCGGATGCAGGA
>CAZYMK010000311.1:0-3888 GCA_964648885.1 uncultured Geobacter sp.
CCCCGCTTTGCCGTTGCGCATAATGACCTTGGTGTTGTCGCCTGCCAGCTGGGTGATTTGGGGGCGGCCCAGGTCGCTTATGAACAGGCCGTCAGGTTGGCACCGGAAAATCTGTCCTTTGCCATGAATCTGGCGGATCTGTACTTTGTAGCGGTAGGCCGGCCTGATGATGCTATTCATATCTACCTTGAACTGTTTCGGCAATTCCCCCGCTATATCGAGGTGCTTACTGCCTTGGGGCGAATCTGCCAGGCCGTGGGTCGGCCTGACGAGGCTAAAACGTTCTATCGCCGTGCGCTTGAGATCGAACCGTGGAACCGCGAAGTGCGTGAGGCGTTGCAGGGGCTTTGAAAACAGAGTACTCATTTGACCAGAAGCCGGTATTTCAAGTCCTGACTCCATAGCTGGATGAAGCGCTCATGCGGCATTTCTGAAGAATACGGAATGAGCTTTCTGAGCAAGACATCGTGTTTATGGACAGTATTTACTGGGGCAGGTATCCCATGGAAGTCGGCCTGCTCCCCCAGGGAGCACCCGATGCAGATGATGCGGCCCGTGCGATTACAATCGCTTCATCCGTACTGACGAGAAGGATGTGAACCTTAAAATGCAGGCTCCAACGGCATTGTGCGGGTGACGAAACCATGAGAAAGAAGCTGCCCATAGGGATTCAGAGCTTCCGCGAGATACGGGAAGACAACTGCTACTACGTGGACAAGACCCAATACGCCCTGCAGATGATTGAACAGGGCAAATACTACTTTCTTTCACGTCCGCGACGTTTTGGTAAAAGCCTCTTTCTCGACACCCTGAAAGAACTGTTCGAGGGGAGCGAGTCGTTGTTTCGGGGACTGTATGTCCATGACCGCTGGGACTGGTCCCGGCGCTACCCGGTGATTCGAATCAGCTTTGGCGGCGGAGTAGTCCGCAGTCGGGCCGAACTTGAGGCCTCCCTGCATCAGCAGTTGACCATGCATGAGGAGCGTTTCTCTCTGCTGGCTGCTTTTCCGGATATCCGCAGTCGCTTTATTGAACTGTTGCGCCGTACGGCTGAAAAGCATGGCGAACGAGTCGTTGTTCTGGTCGACGAATACGACAAACCGATTCTGGATCGTCTGGAAGAACCGGACATAGCCAAAGAAAACCGTGAATGCCTGCGTGACTTCTACTCTGTTATCAAAGATGCCGACGCCCACATCAAATTCGCCTTGCTGGCCGGGGTCAGCAAATTCACCAAAGTCAGCCTCTTCTCCGGTCTGAACAACCTGCAAGACATCACCATCAGCAGAGACTTTTCCGCAATCTGCGGCTACACGGATCACGATGTAGACACCGTCTTTACCCCTGAGCTTGCCGGCCTTGACCGGGACGAACTGCGCAGGTGGTACAACGGCTACAACTGGACCGGTGAAGCGGTCTACAACCCCTTTGATCTGCTGCTGCTGTTCAAAGAGCGCCAGTTCCGTCCCTGGTGGTTTGAAACCGGCACCCCCACCTTTCTGGTGCAGCACCTGCTTGAAAAGCACTATTTCACCCCCAATCTTGCCCGGACACAAAGCAGCATGACCCTGCTTTCCAGCTTTGATGTCGGTCATATCAGCCCGGAGGCCCTGCTGTTCCAGACCGGCTACCTCACCATACAGAACGTTTCCCAGCCGATCCTCGGTCAATGGGTCTATACCCTGGGGTATCCCAATCTTGAGGTGGAAGCCAGCCTCAACACCGCGCTGCTGAACGGGCTGGGTGCCGAGGAACAGACCTCCTTTCCGCAACGGCTGCGTCTGCTCGAAATCCTGCAGGCCAACGAGCTTCAGGCCATGCAATCCCTCTTCCACTCCTTCTATGCCTCCATCCCCCACGACTGGTACCGCAGAAACCAGCTCGCCAACTATGAGGGGTACTACGTCAGTATCTTCTACAGCTACTTTGCAGCACTGGGTCTCGACATCACCCTTGAGGACACCACCAGCAAGGGGCGCATTGACATGGCGGTCCGCTTCAACGGCCATATCTGGCTGTTTGAATTCAAGGTGGTGGAAATGGAGCCGGAAGGAAACGCCCTGCGACAACTGCAGGACAAAGGCTATGCCGACAAATACCGCCAGTATAATGAACCGATCCACCTGATCGGGGTTGAGTTCAGCAGCGAGAGCCGTAACATCGTGGGCTTTGAGACAGCAGAGGCGGTATGAGACTCTCGGTCAGACAGCAACGTACATCGACGTGGGTCGCCCAGAAAAGGTATGTAGATGAGTATCCATGAGATTGTTAAGCAGGTGGTCGCTATCATCCTGGCCCATGCCAAGCCGGAACGGATCTGGCTGTATGGCTCACGCGTTACCGGTGAGGCAACTGAAACCAGTGATATTGATATTGCTTATGAAGATAAAGAGTGCAAAGAGCAGTGGCGGATTGAGGAGGAGGTCGAGAAGCTGGCTACTCTGATCAAGATTGATGTGAAAAACATCGTTCACAGCGAAGAACGCTTCCGCAACCGGGTCCGGTCTACCGGCAGGGTTTTATACAGTGCCAGCAAACAGTTACGCTTTGAAGATGCGCTCTATAACTATCGTAGGGCCTATGAACGTTTTGTAGAAGCGCTTGATCACCGGGCAGATCTTGAGAGAGAAGGGTTTGGTGATATCTTTCTTGATCTTGCAGTCAAGAGGTTTGAGTTTACCTATGAAATGGCCTGGAAGGCCATCAAACGCTACCTGGATTTCGAGGGGGTAGAGGCATCATTCCCACGGGCTTGTTTCAAAGAGGCGTACAGCCAAAAACTGATCACTGGCCAGCAGGTCTGGCTGGATATGATTGAACAGCGCAATCTGTCCAGTCATGTCTACAATCAGGATGAAGTTTCCGGTATATTACTAAGACTGGGTGAATTTAAGGCTGCCTTTGAGGGGTTATTGCTGCAACTTGAACAACGGTTGCCATAGGGGGGAGATCTTGACTATGCACAACCATCTTGTCAGGTTCGATTGGGCTAGGGTTTTCTATCTGAACTGCTCAAACAGGACGTCATCATACAGACCATCCTTGCAAGCGAAAGCAACAAAAACAGCGCAACAGACAAATAGAACCGTGTCGACCTGCTCTCCGTGAGGTCATCGCGCAGCTGAACTTCTGTTTGCAGCTTCACGAAACGGCCGCGATACCGTTGACGACCTGTGTCGAGCGTGAACCCTGAGGGCTTCCCGCTTGTGCTCGTATTCTGATAAATCCCTTGTATCCCTGTTTTAACTGCTTTCCACTCGTGTTCGACATAAAGGTGCATCACGCAATGGCCGAAACACTGATAAAACATCTTTCGCAATCAAAACATCTTTTTTGGGATGTTGATCTGTCGACCATCGACCCGGATAAACATAGCACCTTTATCATTGAACGTATCTTGCGCTTCGGTCTGCCAGAAGATGTGCGGGCCATGCTGGAACAGTATAATGAAGCCACTCTTCGTTCGGTTGTCACCCGTTCCCGTCATATCGACCGCAAAACCGCCGCTTTCTGGGCGATCCACTTGAATATCCCCCGCGAGGAGATGGCATGTTTTTCAACGCCGTTGATAAACAATTGCTTTTATTAATTGATCAGCTCGCATTGCGTCCTGACGTGACAGACCCGTTCTATCTTGCCGGTGGTACCGGGCTGGCGCTGCAGCTTGGCCACCGCGCCAGCATCGATATCGACCTGTTCAGCCAGCAGGCATTTAACGCAGAGCGTTATGCCTCTTTGCTCATCGGGCTGGGGGGCAGGGTGACGCAGGTGGAAGAAGGTTCAGTACACGGGGAGGCAGCAGGCGTTAAGGTTTCATTTCTGCACTACCCCTATCCCGTGCTAAAATCGTTTCAGGATGTTCATGGCCTGAAGGTCGCATCACTAGAT
>CAZYMK010000312.1:0-3860 GCA_964648885.1 uncultured Geobacter sp.
CACGGTTCAGGATTCCGTTTCTGTTCATCTCTCACTCACTGGTTGAGATGCGGCTGATGGCGGAAATGGTGGCGGTGTTGGACAAAGGAGGGCTGACCGGCGTGCTCTCACCGGAAGAGCTGGCCCGGCAGCGGATGGGACAGAGCAAGAGCGGCTACATCAACCTGCTTGAATTGGGAGTCCCGCAAGAACGCCGGGGGCTGCTGGCCTTCCCCTGGGCAGGGCAGGAGCTGCTGCTGTCAGGCGGCAACCGGCCGGAACCGGGCATGTTCGAGCTGTCATCAAAAGACATTATGCTCTGCAAGCGGCACCCTGATGCCATCAGTGCCCGCAACCTGCTGCCCTGCATGGTGAAGGCGCTCTTTGGATCAGGCAGCAAGACCGGCATTGAGCTTGACTGTGGCGGTAACCGGTTGGTGGCTGAAGTTGCTCCGGATACGGTGCAGGAACTGCAGATAACACCCGGCAGCACGATTTGGGCCGCCATCAAGGCCTCGGCCTTCAGGCGGCTGTAGCAGGCATCAGGGAGACACCCGCACCAGCTGTTCAGCCGTGCAGGCAGGTTTATCCTGCCCCTGTATCTCAATGGTCAGCAGGTAACTGATCTCCACACCAGTACCGGCAGGCCGGGCATCCAGTACTACAGTGTGTGACCGGATACGGTCACCCGGCTTGACCGGCGCAGGAAAGCGCACCTTGTTCAGACCGTAATTGACCCGCAGCCGCATGCCGGGATAATTTTTTTCAAACTGGCCGGCTGCATTGGCCTGGGTGAGCAGCGGCAGCAGCGACAGGGTCAGAAAACCGTGGGCAACCGTACTCCGGTACGGCGATTCAACCGCAGCCCGATCCGGATCAATGTGAATCCACTGCATATCGCCGGTGGCCTGGGCAAAGGCATCAATCCTGGCCTGATCGATCTCCAGCCACTCCCCCACCCCGATCTCCTCACCTTTGCGTGCCTGGTACAATGCAAGCAGCTCTTCAGTTGCAGACATGACTTCTCCTTTCAACCTGTGGTATAGAACCCCCATGAACGTACCAGTAACGGAGGCAGCAATGAACCTGCATGATGGATTAAAGACCCTGGGAGAAGGCACGGCCACCACCTACCGCTACGATACACCTGACCCCGGCCTGCTGGAGTGGTTCCCTTCCCCCTACGCAAACCCGGAACTGAACCCCTGCGGCTGCACCGGTACCCTGCATATCACCTGTCCTGAATTTACCTGTCTCTGCCCCATGACCGGCCAGCCCGACTTCGGCACCATCATTATTGATTATCAGCCTGACCAGCGCTGCGTGGAGAGCAAGAGTCTCAAGCTGTACCTGGGCTCATTCCGGATGCACGGCGAATTTCACGAAGCCGGGGTCAACCGGATCTGCAACGATCTGGTCAAGCTGCTGGATCCGGCCTGGCTGCGGGTCAAGGGAGAGTTCACCCCCCGGGGCGGTATCCCGTTCTGGCCCACAGCCGAGTACAAAAAGCCTTAACGTCGGTTCACGCGGAGGCGCGGGGACGCGGAGGGGTCGAGGTGGTTGACAACGCGATGCAGCCCGTCTTTGAGCGTGGCTGCACCAAAGTTGAGCAGTAAACCAACCGGCAGGTCGAGGAGCCGGAGATAGGTCAGCAGCTGTTTCGAGTGGACTGGTGCCAACGTTTCTACGGACTTCAATTCTACTACGATGGTTCCTTCAACAAGCAGATCTACCCGAAAGGCATCATCGAACCAAAGGCCGTCATACGCGAAACTGACCGATTTTTGCCGTTCCACCTGCAGCCCTGCACGTTCAAGATCACGCGCAAGGATCATCTCATAAACCGACTCCAGCAACCCCGGCCCCAGGGTTTGATGGAGCTTGATTGCAGAGCCGATTATTTGCTCAGTTATCTCATCCAGTTTTTTCACGTTTTTCTCCGCGCCACCGCGTCTCCGCGTGAGGCCTGCTCATGGCCAACGGATCGGTCAGCCAATCCATTGCATAGCTCTGCACACCAAGGTCAGATAAACAGCGGTGCCTGCGAAGCAGGAATGATACCGGCTGCCTCAGCCCGCCGCAGCAGTTCGCTGATGGCCTGTTCACCCTCCGGCCCAAGCTGCTGCGAGAAGTCATTCACATACAGCCCGATATGGGCGCTGCAGACCTCTTCGCTCATCTCCTGGGCATGTTTCCGGATATATGCTGCAGCAGATGCTGGGTTGTTGCGTGCAAAATCAACCGTAGCGGTCAGGGCCTGCTCAATGGTCCGGATGGCCTCCCCCCCCAGCGAGCGTTTAGCCACAATACCCCCCAGCGGAATCGGCAACCCGGTTTCCCGCTCCCACCACGCCCCCAGATCAACCAGCTGCTGCAGGCCGTACCCCTGATACGTGAAGCGGGACTCGTGGATAATCACTCCCGCATCTGCCCGACCGGTCATAACCGCATCCATGATCTCATGGAACGGCATCTCCATAAAATGTACCAGGCCTGGATTGAACAGCCGCAGCAGCAGGTGGGCTGTGGTGTAGCGGCCAGGAATGGCAATGGTCTTGCCCGCAAGATCATCCACCGCGAGGGGCTCTTTGACCACCAGCAGCGGGCCGCAGCCACGCCCCAGGGCACTGCCTGCCCGCAGCAGGGCATACTCCTCACGGATATGCCCCAGGGCAGCGTAGGAGACCTTGCTGACATCCAGCACCCCCTGCACTGCCAGCCGGTTCAGGGTCTCCACATCCTCCAGCCGCTCGCTGAAGCTGATGCCGCCGGTATCCACCAGGCCATGCACCAGGGGGTAGAACATGAAGGTATCGTTGGGACAGGGGGAAAAGCCAAGGGTTAAGGGATTGTTCATTAGGTGCTCCGGGATTGAAATTTAACGGGCATAGCTTTGACCTGCCGGGTTTTAGGGCAGGTCGTGAGCCTTGTTGGACATTCAGTCTTGCCAATTACACCATTATGGTGTATAAACTCCTCATGGCCGAAAAGCGAAAACCCACATACGATCTTGATGCGTTTAAAGCAACTTTTGCCACCGTCGAAAGGCTTGCCGTCACAGGGTCAGCTATTCGTAGTGCAGCCTCGCTTGGATATGGTCGCGCCGAGATTGTGGACATAATTCAGACAATGCAGCGAAGCCATTTTTATAAATCCATGACGGCCTATGCCGATTCCAGGTTGTGGCAGGACGTGTATCATGTACCAACACCGGTGGGAATGCTGTATGTAAAGTTTACGGCCGACACCATAACCGAGTTCTTGCTGTTGTCGTTCAAGGAGAAAGACAATGACTAACCCTATTTGTCCGGAAACAGGAGCACCTATGTATCGCGGGGTGCGCCCTATGACTCTTACCTATAAAGGCGAGAGCCTTACTTTCGATATGCCCGGTTGGTACTGCGACCAATCAGAGGAAAGCATCCATACCGGTGAGGATATGAAAATTTCTGATCGGAAGCTGAATCTCCTTAAGGCTAGGTGTGAAGGAGTGCTGGAGCCGGAAAAAATTCGCCGTATCCGCAAGAAACTTCATCTTTCCCAGGAACAAGCAGGTTTTTTGATCGGCGGCGGTCCTCGGGCTTTCCAAAAATACGAAAGCGGCGACTTGTTGCCCAGTCGGGCGGTTAGCACTGCTCTGGTGTTACTCGATCATGACCCGGCAGCATTGTCAGTGCTTGAGGCATACAAAAAAGCTGCCTAAGCCTTATGGCTGATCTCAATGGATCACTCAGCGGGCATGGCTTTGACCTGCCGATTTTCGGGCAGGTCGTAAGTCTTGTTGAATTGACTTTTTTCGTTTGGTTATCCATCTTCCTGCTACCGCGCCTCCCGCACCATTCGGGTCAGCACCCGATCCAGGGCTGAGGCAAAGCGCTGGC
>CAZYMK010000313.1:0-3860 GCA_964648885.1 uncultured Geobacter sp.
TTATCGCAGGCTACCACTTTAAACTATTGTCCGGATTTCGGGGTCCACTATACTGTTCACACAAAAGTTGGAAGATCTTGATCAAACTCAAACAGCCCTAAACGAACAGATTGTCACATTGACCCAGCAGGTGATTGCAGCCGAGGCAGCGGAAAAGCAGCTGCATGGCCTGACCGTACGCCTGCAAGAATTGGACAAGCAGGTGGCAGCCTTGGTAACCAAGCGGGCCAAAAATCAGGAACGGGCTACAAAGCTGGAGACACTAAAGCAACAACAGGCTGCTGCAACTGCCAAGGTCGGTGAACATAAGACGCTACTGCAGGCCTTTGCTAACCTGGACATTGATATTGCACAGACAGAGCAGCTACGCACGCAGCACCAGGAAAGCCGTGATGCTTATGCCGCCAACCAGAAGAATGCGGAGGAGCTTGAGAGCCGCCTCCAGATCCTCGAAAAATGGCAGGCTAAACTTATAGAGCTGAAGCAGGAGCAGGTCAAACAACAGGCTGAGTTAACTCAGGCCCAAACCGTCTATCAGGCCGAGCACCATCAGCAGGTCCGGGCTGACAAGGACAGGCTACTGACCGAGGTGGCGACGATCACCCAGCAAATTGAGAGCCTGACCAAGGATCACCAGCGGCTCGAACAGGAGATTACAAAGCTCCAGCGTCTGCAGGATGAGGTTGCCAGCAAACAGGCCGCTAGTGCCAGCTATACCGAGAAAGAAAAACTGGTTAAGTTCCTGCGCAACCAGGTCTTTAAAAGTGTCTCCGAGCAACTTTCAGAGCGATTCAGGGAAGAGATCAGCCTACGGGCAGACCGGATCTATCGCACTATTGCTGAATCAGATGAAGAGCTTCACTGGGGCGAGAAGTATCATATCATCCTCAGGGACCTGCACGATGGGCAGCTGAGAGAGCGCACTGACGATCAGCTTTCCGGCGGCCAGACCATGAGCGCGGTGGTTGCGTTACGGTTGGCCCTGCTGCAAACCATTGGCGCTCGGATAGCTTTCTTTGATGAACCAACTTCAAACCTTGATGCAGCCCGCCGGGAAAACCTGGCCCATGCCTTCCGCGCCATTGATGTTGGACGGGAAGAGGTTACCGAGCACTGGTATGATCAGCTGTTCCTGATCAGCCATGACGTGGCCTTTACCGAGATAACGGATCAGATGCTGGACTTGAGAAACGTTGAAGGGGTGCCTATTGGAGGCCAATGATTTTCTTGATACATGCCTGTTGCTGGATCTTGAAACCGATGGAACTACAATCTACCACATTGGGGCTGTGTATTCAGGACAGGTGTTTGAGCGAAAGGGCCGTTTTGATACCCGCGCTGCTCTAAAGGAGCTTGATAAATTTGCTGTTGGGGCTGCATACGTTCTTGGTCACAATCTGCTCGGCCATGATTTCCCAGTCCTCGAATCCTTGGATCCAACCTTGGGTCTACTCAAAAAACCTGTTGTAGACACGCTGTATCTTTCTCCCTTGGCTTTCCCTGAAAACCCTTGCCATCGACTGGTCAAGGACTACAAATTAGTCAGAAGCTCAAACAATGATCCCGTGGCTGATGCACGGTTAGCTGCTTCAGTATTTGCTGATCAGTGGGGCAGTTTTATTGCAATTAGCAAGGCGAATGAAGATATTCTTTCTTTTTACCGGTATTGCTTTGAGGAAAATAGCAACTCATCTCTCCAGAGCAGTGGACTGAAAGACATCTTTACTGCTCTTGGCGCGAAAGAAATTTCTGAAAATGAAGCATTTGCCATTTTCCAGAAACACGCCATGGGTGCTATGTGTGAAACCGGCTTTGCTATGGTTTCATTTAAATATCTCCTTCCACCTGACAAACGACCGGTACTTGCATACTGTTTAGCCTGGTTAACAGTTGCCGGTCATAATTCTGTATTGCCCCCCTGGGTACGGCACCGTTTTCATGACGTCGTACCTATTCTACGCGAACTGCGGGATGTGCCCTGTAGCAGTAACACCTGTGACTGGTGTCAAACGATTCATAATCCTAACCAACAGTTGCAAAAATTCTTTGGGTATCCAGCGTACCGTCCTACACCAACCACAAGCGATGGATCAAGCCTGCAGGAGGCAATAGTCCGATTCGGCATGAGTGACAAGCCTCAACTCGCTATTCTGCCGACAGGAGGTGGCAAATCTCTCTGCTATCAAATACCTGCACTAGCCCGTAACTTCCGCCGTGGCGTCCTTACCATCGTCATTTCTCCTTTGCAGGCGTTGATGAAGGATCAGGTTGACGGTTTGGCATCAAAAACCGGTACTATGTTTTCCGCAGCCATCTATGGGATGCTGACCCCTCCGGAACGTGGCGAAGTTTTGGAGCGGGTGAGGTTGGGGGACATTGCTATTCTCTACATATCTCCGGAGCAGTTACGCAACAAATCTCTATCTGATGCTATTAGTCAGCGGGAAATCGGTTGCTGGGTTTTTGATGAAGCGCACTGCCTTTCAAAATGGGGGCATGATTTCCGACCAGATTATCTCTTTGCTGCCCGATTTATCCGCGAGTTTTCACAGAAACAGCAGACTCCCATACCACCTATTGCCTGTTTTACTGCAACGGCCAAACGCGATGTGATGGAGGAGATCACCGACCACTTCAGGCGGGAGCTTGGGCAAGAACTGGAGGTTTTTGAGGGTGGCGTGGAACGGAAGAACCTCTCATTTGAGATTCGGTTAATTCAGGGGGCTGAGCGCTATGAATGCATCCATGAGACTATTGCTAGCCGACTGCCTAAGCCTGAGATGGGCTCTGTTGTGGTATATGCTGCCACCCGAAAAGAAACGGAGAACATCAGGGATTTCCTTTTAAAGAAAGGCTGGTCGGTTGAGGCGTACCACGCTGGGCTGGAAGTCCCTGAGAAACGGCGAATTCAGGATGATTTCATCAGCGGTAAAACACAAATCATCTGCGCCACTAATGCATTTGGGATGGGGATAGATAAGGATAATGTCCGACTGGTGATCCACGCGAACATCCCCGGTTCCTTAGAAAATTACATTCAGGAGGCGGGTCGGGCCGGTAGGGACACCAAGGATGCAGAGTGCGTATTGCTTTACAGTGAACAGGATATTGAGACCCAGTTTCAGCTTGGTGCCATGTCGCAGCTCAGCCAGCACGATATCAGCCAGATTCTACGTGGACTGCGCCGGGCAAAACGTAACAAAGATAATGAGATAGTCATTACTACAGGTGAGCTTTTGCGGGATGAACAGGTGCAAACCGGCTTTTCCAGTGAAGATCAGATGGCAGATACCAAGGTCAAAACTGCCATTGCCTGGCTGGAGCGGGCAGGACTGGTTGAACGCAATCAAAATGATACCAGGGTCTTCCAGGGACAGCCGTTAGTTAAGAATCTGGAAGAGGCGGAACAGAAAATTGCTGTCCTGAACCTACCAGATAAACAGAAAAAACGCTGGTTAGCTGTACTGTTAGCTTTGTTCAATGCCCGTAAGGATGAGGGGATGAGTGCCGATGAGCTGGCAGAACTCCCGGAGTTTAAACCGCAGCCAGAAGAGATATCAGAACAACGTACAGTTGCCAGTGATACCAAGACAGTTCTTAGGGTGCTGCATGAAATGGCAGAAGCCGGGCTGATTAAACAGGGAATTCTTCTAAATGCTTTTGTCCGGTACAAGGTCAGCGACCACTCTCGTTTGAGATTCGAAAAGATATGTTTGTTAGAGCAGGCCATGCTCAAATTGATGCAGGAATCAGAACCAGATGCGGAGGGATGGCTTGATCTTTCCCTAAGACGCCTTAATCAGAGACTAGGAGTCTGTCGGACTTATCAGCCCAAGACTCAATACGCTGTGAAACTAGAT
>CAZYMK010000314.1:0-3850 GCA_964648885.1 uncultured Geobacter sp.
CCATGTACTGTTCCTATTTCGGATTTACCGAACGCCCCTTTACCCTGACCCCTAACCCGGCCTTCATCTTCCTGAGTCGCGCCCATCAGGAGGCGTTTGCCCACCTGATTTACGGCATTGAGAACCGTTGCGGCTTTATTATGCTGACTGGTGAGGTAGGGGCCGGCAAGACCACGGTAATCCGCACCCTGCTGACCGAACTGAAACCTGAAACCCATGCCACAGCCCTGATCCTGAATCCGATGGTCTCTGCCGATGGTTTGCTACGGGCCATTCTGCGGGAGTTCGGTATTGAGCTGTCCGACTGCAATGAACCGGCGGATATGGTGGAGGCCCTGAACCGTTTCCTGCTGCAGCAGATTGCAGCGGAACGCAAGGTGGTGCTGGTGATTGATGAGGCCCAGGACATGGATCCTGCGGTGCTTGAGCAGGTGCGTCTGATCTCGAATCTTGAAACAACAACCGACAAGCTGATTCAGATCATCCTGGTGGGGCAGCCTGAGCTTGAAACAGTGATGAGCCGGACAGAGCTGCGTCAGCTGAATCAGCGGATAACCGTCCGTTTTCATCTGACCCCCATGGAGCAAACCGATACCGATGCCTACCTGCAACATCGGATCAGGACCGCTGCTGCCGGAAATGCAGCTGCTGCGGTCTTTACCGCTGCGGCGGTCAAGCAGCTGCACCGTTTTTCAGGCGGGTTGCCGCGCCTGATCAATGCAGCCGCTGACCGGGCGCTGCTGATCGCCTTTAATCAAGGCACCCGTGAGATTGACGGCACCACTGCCCGCAAGGCGATTACTGATCTTACCCGCAGTGCCAAAGAGCAAAAAGGCCGTTACCAAACCTTGATCCGGGCTTTTGTTCTGATTATTGCAGTAACAATGCTGATCCTGGGCGGCTGGCATCTGAACCGTTCTGCTTCACCCCCGCCTGCGTCTGTACCAGCTGCCAGTGAACAACATCTGGCTGCTGTGGCAGCGGCCCCTGAATCACAGCATCTGCAAACGGTCATGACGCTGCTTGGCACGGTCTGGGGCACTCCGATTCCCGCCAGCATCACCGCAACCAGCCTGGAGCAGGCACTGCGCCAGTCCGGCTTTGCATCATATACCTATACCGGCAACCTGGGCGGTCTGATGCGGCTGGGCTACCCGGCCCTGATGGACTGTTCCCTGCCCGGTGCAACCTCAAAACGGTTTCTGATGCTGGTTGGCACTGATCAGCAGCAGGCCACCATTGCCGGTACCGGCGGTCAGCGTCTCTCTCTGCCGATCAGTCGCCTTGAACAGATCTGGACCGGCAAAGCGGTGATCCCCTGGCGAAATCTGTATGCCCTGCCGGTGCCGCTCCGCTCTGAAGCCACGGTTACACAGCGGCAGGCACTGGTTCGTCTGCTTGCTGCCGCCAGTGTCTGGAACCCTGGCGATGTTGATTATTCTGATGGCAACCTGCGAGCTGCGGTGCGTCGTTTTCAACAACAACAGGGCATAGAACCAACCGGTACCGCCGGTGTACTGACCATGATGCATCTGTACCGCTTGTCACCAGAACTGCCAACACCAACAATGACCAGAGTGGAAGACAAACCATGAGCCATATTCTTGATGCACTGCAGAAAGTACAGGAAGAAAAGGCAGCCAAGCTCAAACCAACGACCATTACCGGCGGTGTCTTGCTGGATGCCCCCACTGCAAAAAAAACGCGCAGCAACCGTTTTCTGCTGGCAGGCAGCATTGTTGCGCTTTTGCTGATTGCTGCCCTGGTGGTACAGTGGTATCAAAAACCTGCCCCCCGTTCCCAGGCCGGATTACCATCAGAACCGCTTCCGTTGCAGCAGGCACAGCAACCGCAAGCGGCTGCCGCACCAGTTCCACCACCTCTGGCCGTGGCAGATGTTCGTCAACCGGCTGCAGCACCCGTGGTTCCCCTTGCACCAGCCCCTGCATCAACACCATCGGCAGCTGCACCAGCAGCGCCTGCTACACCGTCACCGCAGGCCGTACAGGAAGAAGATCCTGATGAGCAATCTGTCAGCCGCCGCAGGCAGCAGAAAACAGCAGTTGCCGCCCCTACTGCAGAACAGGGCAGAGTGGTACAGACCAGTACGCCTGAAGGGATCAAACTGACCGGTATTGCATGGCAGGAAAACAGAAAGCTGCGCAGGGCGGTGGTGAACGAGATGCTGGCAGGTGAAGGGACTGTGATTGCCGGGGCTCAGATTGTAGAGATCAGGCCGCAGGCAGTACGGTTTGAAAAAAACGGGATGCTGTACGAGGTAGGTCTGGCCCGCTGACGGACTTCCGCTGCCAGCTAGTAACGTGTCAGCCTCGCACCACACTGAAAAAGCCATTTTACGGGTTGTCTGCCAGGTGCGGCAGATAATGATCAACCAGCTCTTGTACCAGGTTCGCCTGCAGCAGATCACGTCTCCGCTTGAGTGGATCCCGTGACGGCTGCTCAGACATCCATCGTTTATGAGCTGCAAACAGCAGCGGATGAATCGTATTCATCCGGGCCATGTGACCGGTTGTGGCAACAATCATCTCTGAACATTTTTTACCGCTTTGCAACCGCTCCAAACGATTAATCGGCACCGCGTAAAGATCATCAGCAGCATCAGTCAATCGCACAGGATGGGGATCACTTTCCCGCACCTCGCGCCTGATAATATCTACCTCAAACCCTTTGCTGTTGACTGCTGTATAACTTTGATCAGCACGCAGACGAAAGCTGGGGTCGACCTTCTGAAGCAGGCTGAGCATGGAACGGTCAAGGCGACTCATCTGCGTTACAAAACTAAGCCGCTTACGAACATCCCACATTAGATCCACATCCCGTGTAGCCAAGGCCTCGTCTCTAAACCGGACACCTGCAGCAGCTTCATAGGCATAGAGCGCATGGGTGCCGACAACCGTGAAATAGTCTGAGAGACCAGCCTTGAAGATTCTGGAAAGTATTGCAACAAGCAGTTTTGGCGCATGACCGACATGCAGGGCACGATTCATCCGCTGGTGCCGGACCAGCTCAGTGGAAAGATCAGACAGACGCTGTTCCGTCTCAGCTTTTCTGGCAGTAAACTTCTGGTAAATCGCTTCTGTTTCAGGTGAGCGGGGGCCGAGACTCTTCTGACTGTTTCTGGTACTGGTACGAATCAGATAGTCTGTATGACCTTGCGTCTTCCAGTACAGACCTCCCCGTACCTCTGCAACGCCCCTGATTGCTGCTTCGTGGGCAATGAAGACCGAGCGGGCATCACTATATTGCCTGGTCGCATCTTCATTGTATTCAATCCAGTCACTTTTCGGTGTGATTTTCATGTTTTATTAATTATACGGAAAAATAATTAATATCAAGATATTATATACCGCCAAACTCCCTCTGCCAGGTATCAAAGATGGCAACCTTGTCCGGCCCGAATTTTGACAGGCTTTTTCTGACCTTATCCACAGATTTTTCCTTTTCCAGCCGTTCAGGATTTTTGGAAAAGAACAGATCTGCGTAGCAGACAATCCGCTCTGCCAGGGTTTGCGGTGTCATATCACGCTGCGGCAGCGGCAGATGTTGGCTCATGATGTCCTGGACCGTCAACCCCACGCCGGTATGCCGCTCGCAGATCAGGGCATGCAGCGGCAGGCCTGCAGCCTCAAGCATCTCACGCCCCAGCAGGCCATGGCGAATATACGGTTCCGGCCCATGACAGCCGATCTCCGGGGCATCTACCTTGCAGACACCGATATCGTGCAGATAGGCTGCCTCAATCACCAGACGGCGGGTATCGGCATCAGCATTGATCGCAGCGCAGGCAGCCAACGCTTTGCCGGCCACCATCTTGCCGTGAATCATCAGA
>CAZYMK010000315.1:0-3822 GCA_964648885.1 uncultured Geobacter sp.
CGTCCTTCCTGCCGCAGTCGGTTGACCTTTTCAAGAATGGCCGGCATCGCCTCCCAGGCTGCCTTCTCTCCGGCCAGGATCGCCTCATGGCGCTTGTCAAAATCTGCCGCCCCCATAAAGCCCACCAGGGGCTTGATCACCACATCCGCATGCCCCACCGGGTTCTGGGCAATGGTGTGGTACATGATCTCAAACGACTTCATGATGCTCTCCATCGTACTGGTGGGGACGTTGTTCTCAACACCGTAGGTGATATCCACCGCAATCACCAGATCGGCCCCGTAGCGCCGGGCCACATCCACCGCCACCGGGTTCACCAACCCGCCGTCAACATAGGCGTTGCCGGAGAACCGGGCCGGCTGGTAGATCCCCGGCACTGCAGCGCTGGCCTGTACTGCCATGCCGGTGTTGCCGGTGTTGAAGACAACCTCCTTGCCGGTGCGGATGTCGGTTGCCACGGCAAAAAACGGCAGCTTCAGCTTTTCGATCGGCTGATTGCGCACCTTGTCATTGATGAAATTACGCAGACGCTCCCCCTTGATAAACCCGTTATCCGGGATGGTCAGCTCCGCCACCTCTTTTTTCTGCAGTTTCATGGCGATATCCTGCAGGGCGTAACCGTTGTAACCGTAGGCGTACAGGCTGCCCACAAAACTGCCGGCGCTGGTGCCCACCACCATCTGTATTGGAATGTTTTGTGACTCCAGTACCTTGATGACACCCACATGGGCGAAACCTTTTGATGCGCCGGCCCCCAGCACCAGGGCTACCTTGGCCGGACGCTGCAGCGGCTGGGTGCCGGGCGGGGCGGTGGTGGCACAGGCGGTCAGGGTAAGGGCGCAGCAGAACAGTAAAAATGAGCGATACCAGTGCATGAAATTCCTCCAAAGGTGTAAACGTAGGTGCATTGAGAAAAAGGAGACGCTGCATTCAAATGCGGTAGCAGCATACTGGGTATCAGGCCTATTCGCAATATCTCTGATGATTTTTTCAGGGTCTGGCTTGATGTGACGAATTGGTATGCTACAGTGTATCCAGTTATCGCAAGGTTCAAAGTGAGGGGACATGAAACCAGCAGCTCTATACGTTATTTTAGCAGCCACGCTAACACTCAGCGTAGCACCGGTTTTGGCACAGTCTGTTGCGGTTGATCCGCTGCTATTGCAACAGCTGCAGGAGACCATCAGGCAGCAGCAGCACCAGCTGGCGCAGCAGGCCGAGCAGATCAAGGCCCAGGCCGAGGTGCTGCGTCAGTTGCAGCAGCAGGTCGGGGCACTGCAGGCGCACCCGCAGCCTGAACCAGCGGCCGCCACTGTGGCCGCCACCGCCCAGCCCTTGCAACCCCCTACTGTAGTAACCTCCGGCAACGACAAGATCAGCCTGAAGCTGTCCGGACATATCAACCGGGCGGTGAACGTGATAAACGATGGCGGTCGGACCAACCTCTACCACGTTGACAACAATGCAGATAACACCCGCATCAGTCTGGTGGGCACGGCCCGGATCAGTGATGACCTTGCCTTGGGGAGCAGGCTTGAGTTTGCCATGACCGCTGATGATTCTTCGCTGGTGTCGCAGAACAGCCAGGCACCGGGTAACCTGATCAATACCAAATGGGCGGAGCTGTCGCTACGCAGCAAGACCTTTGGTAAGCTCTCCCTGGGCAAAGGCTCGGCAGCATCCGACAACACCAGTGCCGAGGATCTCTCCAGAACTGACGTGGTGCTGTATTCAAGTATTCCCGACATAGCCGGCGGTATCCTGTTCAGACAGAAAAACGGTGTACTCAGCAGTTCAGACACCAATCTGGCAACGGTATTTGATTCCCTGGACGGTCTGGGGGTTGTGTCACGTCTGCGCTATGACAGCCCCTCGCTGTTTGGCTTTATCTTGTCCGGCTCGCTGGTGTCAAACCAGCGCTCTGACCTGGCCCTGACCTGGGGCGGCGAGGGTTACGGGTTTCAGGCTTCAGGTGCCTTTGCTCTGTCTAACCCGAAACTGCCGGGTGCCTCGCTGCAGTACGATGGCTCGTACTCGCTGCTGCATACCGCGAGCGGCCTGAATCTGACGGTGTCCGGTGGCCTGCTGGATCGCACTGTTGGTAGCGATGCCACGTTTGCCTATGCCAAGCTGGGCTGGCTGGCCAACCTGACCCGCCTGGGAGCCACGGCCTTCGGGGTTGACTATGCCCAGTCACGGGATATGGCTGAACAGGGGGATACCGGACGGTCGGTGGGCGGTGCAGTGGTGCAGGCCTTTGACCGCTACGCCACCGAGCTGTACCTGCAGTACCGGCTCTTCTCGCTGGATCGCTCTGCAGCGCCGTCGGTTTTCAACATAAATGTTGGTACCTTTGGCGCACGAGTGAAGTTTTGAGCCGCCTGGCGCTTGTACTGGCGCTACTGCTCCTGCTGACCGCCTGCAGCGGTATTACCCCCCGCCAGCCGTACAACCATCGTGAAGAAGGTCCGCCCGGTGGGCTTTTTTCCGGTCCCAGCGGAGCCTGGACTATCGGTGTTGGCGGTAGCCAGCCAGACCCGTCCGTATCCCACTCACCAACACCAACACCAACACCAACACCATCACTTACGAAATGAGGCGTCAAATGCACAAGACCCTGTTGTCGGCCCTGTTGTTAGCTCTTTGTGTTCACAGTGCGGTTGCCGATGCCTGCACCACCATTATTGCCGGTAAACTAGCCACGGCTGACGGCTCGATCATCATCGCCCGTAACGAGGATACGGGAGATGCCACCGAGACCCAGAATATGGCGTTTTTTCCAGCCCGCAAAGCGGCAGGAATCTTTGTGGGCAACTCCATCGGCAACCCGGAGAACAATACCTTTACCTTCAAGCTGCCGCCCAATGCCCTGGGGTATGTAGCTTTTCCCCATTGGCAATCAATGGGGAAAAAGAACCTTTCATTTGCCGAGACCGGCATTAACCAGTACGGCGTGGCTCTCTCTGCCACTGAGACCATCTTTAACAGCGACAAGGCTCTGAAGGCTGATCCCTACCTGGTGAAGACCGGTTTGACCGAGGATTCCATTACCTCGGTGATACTGCCCTATGCGGTTTCTGCCAAGGATGGCGTACAGCTGCTTGGTCGGATGATTGAACAGGTGGGGGCAGGGGAGGGGTTCGGGGTGGCGTTCAGTGACCGTAATGAGGCCTGGTATCTGGAGACCGCATCGGGCCATCACTGGCTGGCCCAGCGGATACCTGACCAGACTGTGTTTGTGTCGGCCAACCAGGGCCGGTTCCAGCAGGCTGACTTTGATGATCCGATGCAGACGCTGGCTTCAGCGGGGCTGCTGGATTTTGCCGTTACAAACGGTCTGTACGATCCGGCTCAAGGGCCGTTCAACTTCTTTACCTGCTGCATCAGCGACACCGCCCATGACCGTACCTACAACTATCCCCGGGTGCGGGAACTGCTACGGTTTTTCAGTGGCATCAATTACACGAAGGATGACGGTTTATATCCGGTGTTTGTGCAGCCCGACCGCAAGCTGACTCTGCAGGACCTGAAGCAGGCTCTGCGCAATCGCTACAACGGCACCAGCCACGACCCCTACCAGAACCAGAACCCCAAAGAGTCATACCGGCCGATTACGGTCATGCGTACCGCCCTGTCACACATTACCCAGACCAGACCTGATCTGCCTGCCGATATCGCCGTGGTGCAGCATATCGCCATCGGCATGACCGACCTGTCGGTCTACATCCCGTTCCATGCCGGTTTAAGCGAACTGCCCAAGGGGTATCAGGGTAATCGCGGCACCATTGCTGACGATTCACTGTTCTGGCAGTACCGCAAACT